>JBJEAG010000190.1:0-2246 GCA_051868855.1 Alloprevotella sp.
CTTTTCGACACCTTTTCGACAACCATTGTACAACCATTATACAACCATTGTACACTCATCGTACCGCTGGCACTCACCATCCGGTCAAGGGGGGGGCTTGTCCTCTCAACCACGGACAATATCGGAAGAGCCGTTTTTTGCAGCGGTTTTGCAGGGGTTTTGCAGCGGTTTTGCAGCGGTTTTGCAGGTTCAAAAAGGTTGCAGAATGGTTGCAAAAAGGTTGCAAAAAGGTTGCAAATAGTTGTCGGTTATTTGCTGCCTCGGTGGCACGGACGACAATGAAATGATGCCCTCCCATAGCCTCGTCTTCACCCAGCACGTGGAAATCGTAGCACCGCCATTCGGACAAGGGGCTTGTCCGCCTCAAACACTGTGGCTTTCACTTCAGCAGTCCCAACTCGCGTGCTTTCTCTTCGACAAAGACGCGGGCGGGGTCGTGCTCATTCGGCACGATGCCCTCGAGGATGGCATCTTTCAATGCGGTTTTCAACACACCGACTTCGCGACACGGCGGGAGAGAGCACATCTCCATGATTTCCTCGCCCGAAACGGGAGGCTGGAAGTTGCGGAGTCGGTCTTTTTCCTCTATCTCCTTCAGTTTGCGGCGCACGGTTTGGAAATTCTCGTGGAAACGGCGATTGCGCTCTTCGTTGCGTCCCGTGATGTCCGCTTCACAAAGTTGCATGAGGTCGTCAATGTCGTCGGAAGCATCGAAGAGGAGGCGGCGCACGGCACTGTCGGTGACACTGTCGTCGGCAATGGCAATGGGGCGCATGTGGAGACCGACGAGTTTTTCGACATATTTCATTCGCTCGTCCAAAGGAAGTTTCATGCGGCGGAAGAGCGGCTTTATCATTTTCTTTCCGAGGTAGTCGTGGTTGTGGAAGGTCCAGCCTATGCCCTGCTCCCACTTCTTGCTGCGCGGTTTCCCGATGTCGTGGAGCAAGGCTGCCCAACGGAGACGTTCCGAGGCATCGCGGGCAGCGAGGGTGTCGAGCACCTGGAGCGTGTGGTAGAAATTGTTCTTGTGGGACCTTCCGTTGCGCGTCTCCACCACGTCGAGGGCGGAGAGTTCGGGGAGGATGATGGGAAGCAGTCCGCAGCGTTGCAGGTCGGCAAAACCCTTGGAGGGTATGGGCGAGTTGATGATTTTCCGCAACTCGGTCGTGATGCGCTCGGCGGTGATGATGCGGATGCGCTCGCAGTTGCGGCGCAGCGCTTCAAAGGTTTCGTCGGCAATGGCGAAGTTGAGCTGGGTGGCGAAACGCACGCAGCGCATCATGCGGAGCGGATCGTCGCTGAAGGTGATGTCGGGGTCGAGCGGCGTGACAATCAGTTTGTCCTCCAAGTCTTGGAGTCCTCCGAACGGGTCGGTCAGTTCGCCGAGACGCTCGCTGTTGAGACAGACGGCAAGGGCGTTGATGGTGAAGTCGCGGCGTTTCTGGTCGTCCTCCAAAGTTCCGTCCTCACAAATCGGATTGCGGGAATCGGCGCGGTAGCTCTCGCGACGCGCTCCAACGAACTCATATTCCACCCCATGATATTTCACCTGCGCCGTGCCATAGTTCTTAAACACTGCAAGATGAGCCTTTCCAAATTCGCGGGCAACCTCTCGGGCAAGGGTCACGCCACTGCCGACCACGACAATGTCAAGGTCCACGGAGGGACGACCGAGCAGGATGTCACGGACGCTGCCGCCGACAAGGTGGCATTCGAGTCCGAGTCTGTCAGCCACGGCGGTGACCACGGGAAGTCCCTTCTGAGAGACGATTTGTGCCATTTCGGCTTGAGAAGGTATGTGCATGGGGAAATTGATTCAAGATTAATATGCGCTCATATAATAAAGGAGCAGCCGGTAGTTTTCGCGGTTGTCATAGTCCGTGACATCCACTTCCATGATTCCGCGGTCACGGTCAAAGTGACGGATATATGCATCCATGCCTTCCGCGTCGGGGAAGTAGATGGTGATGCGGGAGCCGTTGTTCGTGCGCCATCTGCCGGTCTCGAGCGTAGCGGCGTAGGCATAGAAGTTGCCGTTGGGCGAGAAAATCCATTGGTCGCCGGGAACGTAGGCGTGGTTGTAGGATGCTTCCTCAATGCTCCAACGACCGTAGAGGTCAGACTCAAAACGAATCCAATCTTCGACGCAGGAGGAAAGCGTGAGTGCAGCGGTGAGGAAGATGCAGAGCGTTGCTGCGAAGTTTTTCATTGTTCTCATGGCTGTGGAAAGTTTGGGAAAAGTGAGG
>JBJEAG010000191.1:0-2232 GCA_051868855.1 Alloprevotella sp.
TTTGCGGAAAGCAGAGCCAAACGACACATACCGATGACAATGGAAGACTGGGCAAAACGTATAGACGCCTATCTTTCAAGCGATGAACGGCCTCTGCTGAATCATTCAGGCTCTGTCACCCATGAATATGCCAAGGCTTTTGCTGAAACAGAGTTTGAGAAATACAGAATCGTTCAGGACAAACTATTCAGAAGCGATTTTGACAGATTTGCCGGGGGAGAGGAAGTACTGCCTCCACTTCCACAGGACGATGATAAAGAATAACAAACCATGCGCATCCTCGTTGAAGAACACAAATATCAGGTGGAAGACGTGAAAGACATTCTCCACGGCATCGACGCTCTGGAAAACGTCGAGGGATTCGTGTCAATTCACTATGTGGGCTACTACTACAACACGCTGCTCAAGGACTGTGTTTTCATCCTGCCAAAGGTGTTGCTCAAAGACGTGGAAGGGGAGGAGAGAGTGTTTGGAAAATATCGCCCCGAGGACATTGCCAACCTTGACAGCCGCAATCCGCTCGAGGCAACGGAGAGAGACTTCATCTATAAGTTCGCCGTGTGGATTTATCGCGCCATCGTGGTCTTCAAAAACGACAAGCGGAACGACACGGACATTGTCTATCACTCCAAAATCGTGCAGGTCGGCAACGGAACCAAACGACTGAGCAACACCTATCTCGACATCCTCCTCTCGCTGCTGCAGTTCAACCGTGACAACCAAAACTTCTTCTTCTTCACAGTCAAAAACCAACACAGCGGACTGAACAAAATCAACTGGGCGAGAACCATTGCCACCTCGCAAGCCATTGTGCAGAACGGGCAACCCATCTATCTCAACCCCGTGAACAAAAAACGCCACATCAACTTCGACGAAGAACTGCTCGTCATCTTCTTCTCCATCCTGAACTATGTGGCGGACACCTACGGTTTCCCGAAAGACATCTGCTGCCAATATCAACTCATCACGGGTAAACGATTTGAAACCTATCTCAACGGATTCGGAAAGACAAGGCTGCACCAAATCAAATATAAATATTTCTCCGACAAGGCTCTCCAACTCTGGAACCTCTGCTACGCCTTCTTCGAAGAAAGCCGGAAGGTGTTTGTCAGCACGGACAAACGGGAATATCTGCTGGTGAAGAACTTCCACATCGTCTTCGAAGCCATCATCGACGAACTGGTCGGCGACACCCCGCTGCCGGACGGTATGGACAAGAAACAGGACGACGGAAAGATTGTCGATCATCTCTTCACCGCCAAAAGTCTCATTGACAGCGAGAGAAAACAGACCTATTATATTGGTGACTCGAAATACTACAAGATGGGGAATGAACTCGGCAGGGAGGCGGTGTATAAACAATACACCTACGCTCGCAACGTCATTCAATGGAATCTCGACATCTTCAACGCCGGCGGAGAGACGCAGTCCGGAGTGCGACTGCGCGATGACGTGACGGAAGGCTACAACATCATCCCGAACTTCTTCATAAGTGCGAAGATGGACGCGTCGTTTGACTTTTCCAATGACGGGATTGAGCAGACAGACCGCAAGAAGAACAAACACAAGAAGGAACAATTCAAGAACCGTCTGTTCGACCGTGACACGCTCCTGCTGTTCCACTACGACATGAACTTCCTGTTTGTCTTGTCACTCTATGCCCGAGACAATGCCTACCAAAAGGCGGAGTGGAAAAACAAAATCAGAGAAAAGTTCCGCACGGAGATTCAAGAGTGGCTGCAGAAAGACTATGACTTCTATGCCATGAGAGCCAAACCGGGAGTGAACGGTGAAGAGTATATCCGACGAAACTTCAAGAATGTGGTGGGCAAGGTCTATACTCCCTTCGCAGGCGAAAAGACCTATTCGTTGGCTTTGGACATCAGCGACCCGGAAGGTGACAATGAAGACATCAAGGCTGCGCTGTCGGAGTTCTTCTTTGTTGAGCGTTTTCGATTGGGGCAGAATCCGAATGAGGTGTTGCCGCCTGTCGCTGAAAGTGTGGCAGTGATGCCAAAAGACGATGGATTGGCTCTTTGTGTCACGAAAGAAGGGGTACATTTTGACAAGGCTGTGAAAAAAATAAAGGAAGTCCGAAAACTTGGCATCGCATTGAACATGAATGGAGCTACATTGCAATTGGTGGAAGGTTTCACCGCAGCCAAATATCTTGTGATTCACCTTAATTCCGCAGTGTTTTTTCTTGTGTGATGATTCAACGTTCTAAGCTGA
>JBJEAG010000192.1:0-2227 GCA_051868855.1 Alloprevotella sp.
TTACTTTTGCTAATCAAAACCATTCACCCAGCCAAGTCGGAGACTTGCGAAACTTAAATCATTAAAAGATAATTCATCAGTCTAAACAGATAATTCATCAATCTATATTCATCATAAATACCAAAAAATCATGGAACAAATCATTACTGACGCCAACATTGCTGAAATTGAAGCCGCCGGTCTTCCCATTGTCATTGACTTCTCCGCCACCTGGTGCGGACCTTGCAAGAAGATTGCGCCCATCATTGAAGAACTCGCTCAGGAGTATGAAGGTCGTGTCATCATCGGCAAATGTGACGTGGATGAGAACGACGAACTCACCTCGCGCTTCGGCATTCGCAGCGTGCCCTCCGTCTTCTTCATCAAGAACGGACAAATCGTGGACAAGAACGTGGGTGCCGCTCCCAAGCAGACCTTCGTCGAAAAGATTGAAGCCCTCCTCAACGCCTAAACTTTGCTGACATGGCAACTGAAGATTTCTTGTTAGACGCGGAAGACGATGTGCGTGCCGTGGAGTATATCCGCTGCCATCTTTCGCAAGAGTTGCAGGAGAAGTTCACCGACGACCTCCTCTACTATTTCCTCGACGTGCTCGCCGAATACTACGCCGAGAGCGGTTTGTGGGATGAGGCTGCTTCCGAGGACGACTATGTTGAAATCGACCTCGAGAAAGTGGCTGCCCATCTCGCCAAGCGTGCCGAGAAAGAGGGCATGGGAAAGTTCGACGTCGAAGACCTCCTCTTCATCGTGCAGCATCAGCTCGACTTTGAAGAAGAAGAGATGGGCGAGGAGTGAATCCGTTTGAAAAGGTCTCACGCAGAATCCGCAGAATGTAAAGGAATTCTGTGAACACGAATTATTGAAACATTAATGCTCATTAATTGATTCACTAATTTGTCATTAATTTGTCTTGAACACGAATCGCACGGATTTTCTGAACACGAATTTCTCATAAATCAAAAGAGGTGGCATTTCGTCACCTCTTTTGTTATGCCCTACTTCGGATCCTGCGTGATATTGGTGGGTTCACATCACCGTTATCTTCTCATTCGTTACGATTTTTTTGTGGCACGTTCGCGTTGTTTCAGTTGCAGGTCTTGCAAGGTGCGGCCAATGGGATCTTCTTTGGCAATCCAAAGGATGTCGTCGTCAAGTTGGAGGGCATAGAGAACTCGCAGGTAGATGCCGATGCTCACCGTCGGCAACCCCTTCTCAACGCGTGTCAGCGTCAGAACGGTGCAGATGGCGCGGTCTGCCACTTGCGACATGGTCAAATTGCGGCGCAGACGAGCCAACCTGATTTGCTCGCCCACAATTCTCATCTTCTCTGCAAGCTTTCTGGGAAGCTTCGTACCCATCGTGTTCTTTGCCATCAACATATATTTAGTGATGCAAAATTCCCACTTTTCTTTAATTATATGATATGTTGCGCATTTTTTCTGCCGTGGTTTTCAAGGGGAGTGTAGGATAGTCGTTTGCGGACGGCGTGGCAACGTTCCTGTCTGCCGATTTGTCGTTCCTTTCCCTTTCCCCGTTGGTTTTCGTTCTTGGGCGCAAACCAACGACTTCCAATGTAGGAATGACAACGTGCGAAAGTCGTGTGGTGTAGTGTAGGGTTTGGGCGCGCGTTCGCTTTTATTACTATATACATAACGAAAAGGTGACTAAAAAACTATACAAACTATACACTGAACTATACATTACGCTGAAAATCAATATCGTGCAGTGTGTATAGTTGGCGCACAAACTATACACAAACTATACATGAAACTATACACGGAACTATACACAGGGAGCCTCCCCCTTGAGGGTGTGTCAAAAGTAACCGACACACCCTTTCACCCAGCGAATGAAACGGATTTCGCGCCGACTTTTTGACCTTTTAGACCCTTCTGACTTCTTTAGACTACGGATAACTTGAATCAAGCGAATGAATTTGAACTATACACACGTCGAGCCTGCTGCCAACGGTGGCGCGGACGCGATTCATCGCGTCCGCCCTGCACGTGGCTACTATTGGAAATGAACTCCACCGCTTCTTTTTCATCGGTCTGCGCTTTCGCGCCACCGTGGACTGCTCATGCCGAGATGACCGCCCTTCATGTTTCTTCAGCCATTTTTTCGGAAAAAAGTTCATTCGGCGACGGCGTGGCGACACTTTTTCCTTGGGAGTTGTCACTCCTAAATCAAACTTTGTCACTTACCGTTCGACGAGTGGCAAACTTAC
>JBJEAG010000193.1:0-3499 GCA_051868855.1 Alloprevotella sp.
GGAGAGGTGAGCCAGTTCGGTGGGTACATATTCATCGCCCATCCAATAGACGAAAGTGTCGCTCGGGCACTGGTTCTGCAGAATGCGCATCTTGGAGTCCACGTAGTTCTGCATCTTGAAATCGTAGCGGTCCAGATGGTCGGGCGTGATGTTCAACAGGACGGCGATGTCGGCGCGGAAGTCATACATGTTGTCCAGTTGGAAGGACGAGAGTTCGATGACGTAGTTCCGGTGGGGCGACTCGGCGACTTGCAGCGCGAGGCTGTGCCCGATGTTTCCGGCGAGTCCGACGTCCATGCCCGCTTTTTGGCAGATGTGGTGGATGAGCGAGGTTGTGGTGGTCTTTCCGTTGCTTCCCGTGATGCAAATCATGCGGGCATCGGTGAAGCGTGCGGCATATTCAATTTCGCTGATGATGGGAATGTTTCTCTCTCGAAGTTTCACAATCATCGGCGCCGTGGGCGGGATGCCCGGACTTTTGACGACCTCGTCGGCGTCGAGGATTTTGGATTCGGTGTGTCCGCCCTCTTCCCACGCGATGCCGTGGTCGTCGAGGAGGGTCTTATAGCGCGGTTGAATCTGTCCCATGTCGGAGACGAAGACGTCGCAGCCTTCGCGGCGGGCGAGGATGGCTGCGCCCACGCCGCTCTCGGCGGCTCCGAGGACAACTAACTTTTTCATGCGATGTTACCTTATTTTCAGAGTGATGATGGTCATTGCCGCGAGGATGATGGTGACAATCCAGAAGCGGTTGGTGATTTTGCTCTCGTGCCAAGCTCCCCTGGGCCATTTGAAGACATATTTGCAGTCCGGCTCGAGTTGCGAGGGCAGGACGCGGAAGTTGTCGTGAATCGGCGTGCGCTTGAAGATGCGCTGCTTGATGCCCTTGCGTTTTCCAATTTTAAAGTATTCGACCTGCAAAATGACGCTGATGCTCTCCAACAGGAAGATGCCGCAGAGAATGGGGATGAGCAACTCCTTGTGGATGATGATGGCAAGCACGGCGATGATGCCGCCGATGGAGAGCGAGCCCGTGTCGCCCATGAAAATCTGGGCGGGGTAGGCGTTATACCACAGGAAACCAATCAGTGCGCCCACCATGGCGCAGCAGAAAATCACGAGTTCCTGCGACCCCGGGACATACATGATGTTGAGATATGCCGCCATCTCGATGTGACTCGAGACGTAGGCGAGGATGCCCAAGGCGATGCAGATGATGGCGGAGTTTCCCGCCGCCATGCCGTCCATGCCGTCGTTGAGGTTCGCGCCGTTCGAGACGGCGGTGATGACGAAGATGGTGACGAGCACGAAGAGAATCCAACCTGCCTGCGTCTTATATTTCCCACAGAACGAAACAAAGTCCGCATAGTCCAAGTTGTTGTTCTTGACAAACGGAATGGTCGTCTTGGTGCTCTTCACTGCCTCGCTCTTGTGGACAATCTCCGTGACGTCGCCGCGTCGCTGCGTCTCGATGTTCTCGCGGATGGTGGCGTCGGGACTGAGGTAGAGCGTCAGACCGACGAAGAGACCGATGATGACCTGTCCGAGAATCTTGAATTTTCCCGGCAGCCCGTCCTTGTTCTTCTTGAAAATCTTGATGTAGTCGTCCAAAAAACCGAGGGCGCCGAGCCAGACGGTGGTGACGAGCATGAGAATCATGTAGATGTTTCTCAGTCGTCCCAGCAGGAGGCAGGGCACGAGGATGGCGACGAGGATGATGATGCCTCCCATGGACGGCACGTTGATTTTCTGCACGCCGAAGGGGTCAATCTTGGCGTCGCGCTGTGTCTCGCTGATGCGGTGGCGCTTCATCCATTTGATGAAATATTCACCAAACCAGGCGGAGATGATTAAGGCGAGAATCAGGGCGAGGAGGGCGCGGAACGAGATGTAGGACCACATCGCCGAACCGGGAACGCCGAACTGCTCGAGAAAACGGAAAAGATAGTAGAGCATGGGGAAAAGCGGGCAGCACCCGCGAATAAGTTTTCAGTTATATTTTTGTTCTCAGTAGTCCGCTGCTCAGGCAATGCCGAAGGCTTTGCGCACCTCCTCGTGGTCGTCGAAGTGGTGTTTCACGCCTTTCACGTCCTGGTAGGGTTCGTGTCCCTTTCCGGCGATGAGAATGACGTCGCCGGGCTGTGCCATCATGACGGCGGCGCGAATGGCTTGGCTGCGGTCAGTGATGCAGATGGTCTTGGCGAGTCCTTCGGCGTCGAGTCCTGCCACCATGTCGGCAATGATGGCGTCGGGGTCTTCGAAGCGCGGGTTGTCGCTGGTGATGATGACGCGGTCGCTGCGCTTGGCTGCTTCCTGTGCCATGAGCGGACGTTTGCCCTTGTCGCGATTGCCGCCTGCGCCGCAGACGGTGATGACCTGTCCCTTGCCGTGGACCACTTCATTGATGGCGGTCAGCACATTCTCCAGAGCGTCCGGCGTGTGGGCATAGTCAATGACGGCACTGAAACCCTTGGGGGAGCGGATGGCTTCGAAGCGTCCGTTGACGGGGTGCAAGTCGGAGAGCACGCGCAGCACCTCTTCTTTCGGTTTGCCGAGACAGAGCGCGGCGCCATAGACAGCCAACAGGTTGCTGACGTTGAAGCGTCCGACGAAACGCACGCTCACCTCCACGCCGTCGATGTCCAGCAGCATTCCTTCGATGCTTTCTTCAAGGATTTTGCCTTTGTAGTCCGCTGCGGTGCGGGTGGAGTAGGTGTGGACTTCTGCTGCCGTGTTCTGCATCATGAAAAGTCCGTTGCGGTCATCGGCGTTGGTGATGGCGAACGCCTGTTTGTCGAGTCCGTCGAAGAAGGCTTTCTTCGCGTCGCGATAGTTCTCAAAGGTCTTGTGATAGTCCAGATGATCGCGTGTTAGGTTCGTGAAGATGCCTCCCGCGAAGTGCAGGCCGCCGATGCGTTTCTGTGCCACGGCGTGGGAGGAGCATTCCATGAAGGCATAGTCGCAACCCTTCTCCACCATCTGTGCCAAGAGAGCGTTGAGGGTGATGGGGTCGGGCGTGGTGTGGTCTGCTTCGATGGGTTCTCCGTCAATGTAGTTGCAGACGGTGGAGCAAAGTCCGCATTTGTGACCCATGGCGCGGAACATCTCGTAGAGCACGGTGGCGATGGTCGTTTTCCCGTTTGTGCCCGTGACGCCCACCAAGCGGAGTTTGGAAGTCGGGTCGCCGAAGAAGGTGGTGGCGACCGGTCCCACTGCTGCTTCCGTGTCGGCGGCCTGCACGTAGGTCACGCCCTCTGCGCGTTCTTCGGGGATGGCATTGCTCATGAGGATGGCGGCGGCTCCGAGTTCCACGGCTTTATTAATATAGGCGTGTCCGTCGGTCTGTGTTCCCTTCACCGCCACGAAGAGGTGACCGGGTTTCACTTTGCGGGAGTCAATCTGCACGCCTGTGATGTCGCACTCCGCGTTGCCTTGCATGGCAAGCACGTCAATTTTTGAAATAATGTCTGAAAGTTTCATAGTCTTCAGTGTTGTGTTC
>JBJEAG010000193.1:3599-10511 GCA_051868855.1 Alloprevotella sp.
CACGTCAATTTTTGAAATAATGTCTGAAAGTTTCATAGTCTTCAGTGTTGTGTTCTAAAGGAGTCGAAGTTGTCGCTTCGCTCCAGTCAAAGAGACTAAAAGTCAAAGAGTCAAAGAGTCAAAGAGTCGCTTTGCTACGGTCAAAGAGTCAAAAAGTCGAAGAGTCAAAGGGTCAAAGGGGTCGGCGCAGAGGTCGGAGGTTTGAGAGGTTGTTAAAGTTGTCTTTTGTTGTCAAAGTTGTCGTCAAGACTCTTAGACTTTTAGACTCTTAGACTTTTTGTCTGTTAGTCTCTTTGTCTTTTAGTCTCTTTGTCTCTTAGACTTTTAGTCTCTTTGACCGGAGCGAAGCGACCTCCTTAGACTTGTTTCTTCTTGGGTTCGGTGGCTTGCCCGTTGTGAGAAGCATCTGTCTTCTTCTTCTCGGGAGCGGACTTCTTTGCCGGAGATTTCTTGTCGGCGGATGATTCGGCGGGGGCGTTGGCAGGAGATTCGGCAGAGGGTGTCGGAGCCGCAGTCTCGTTTGTTTCGCCGTTGGCTGTTTCTGCGGCGCTTTCCGTGTTTGCTTTAGCGGCTACTTCCGCCTTCGGTCTGTCGTCCGAGTTGCCCAACGTCAGTTCCACCGTCGTTCCTTTGGAGATGGGTTTTCCCGCTTCGATGCTTTGTTTGCTGACGCATCCCACGCCTTTGACTTTCACGCGCACTCCCATCTTCTCCAAGCGGAAGAGGGCGTCGCGGAGTCCGTAGCCCTTCAAGTCGGGCATGGTCTTCGCTTCGGTTGTCACAATCTCCTGCATCTGCAACCCCTTGTCGTTGGTGAGGCACTTACCCCAGCGGATGTTGCCCTCTCTGTCGTCGAAGTTGCCTTCGTGGGCGATGCCCAGTTCCGTCAGCACGTTGGAGGCGGCGTGGAGATTACCCGCACTGACCAAAGGCTTGAGGCAGTGGAGCGTGTCGCGTGCCTCGTCGTAGTTGTCAGAACTGCGCTGCGCCATGATGCCTTCCGCCACGCGCTTGAAGACCGGGGCACACATGCCGCCGCCCGAGGCGGGAGCACCTTTCTGAATACACACGATGCAGGAGTAGAGCGGTTTCTCGGAGGGGAAGTAACCGGCGAAGGAAACGAGGTACTGCGAAGCGAAACCGTTTTTGGTCCAAATCTGAGCCGTGCCGGTCTTGCCCGAAGTGTGGAAATATTTGCTGCCGGCTTTTTTGCCCAGTCCCTGACTCACCACAGACTCCAAGCAGTCTTGGATGTTCTTGATGGCTTCCGGCTTCGCCATTCTTTCGCGCAGAACGACCACGGGATATTCCTTCACCACCTGTCCGTCCTTGAGCACCGCCTTCACCAGTCGGGGACGGAGCAGTTTGCCGTTGTTGGCGATACCGTTGTAGAAGTTCACGGTCGTGATGGGCGGAATCTGTGTTTCGTAGCCGATGCTCATCCAAGGCAGTGCCGTCTTCGACCAGTTGCTGCCGTCGGGCAACGGCATGCGGATGCGCGGTTTGGCATAGCCCGGAATGGGAATCTTGAGGTTTTCCGCCACACCTATTCTATATATACCCTCCACGAAGCGCTTCGGATTGTCGTGATAGTAGCGGTCAATGAGGGTGCTGACGCCGACGTTCAGAGATTTCTGCAGAATTTGCGGCACGGTGACCACGCCCGAGCCGCCGCTGCGCCAGTTGGCGTCGCGCATCTTGCGGCCATACATTTCCTTGATGCCGCAGCCCACGTCCACCACGTCCGTCATCTTGATGTGGCCATCGTCCATGGCGACGAGGAAGGACATGGGTTTGAAGACGGAGCCCGGTTCGTAGAGGTTCTTCACCGCATCGGCATTGACTTCCTGGTAGGTGCCGTCGCTCATGCGTGTCAGACTCGTCATGGCTTTGATGTCGCCCGTGGCAACTTCCATGAGAATGCAGACGCCGGAGTTGGCGCCGATTTCCACGAGTTTCTCGTTGAGGGCATTTTCGCAGAGGTCCTGCATTCCCACGTCAATGGTGGTGAGAATGTCGCAGCCGTCCTCCGCCGGTTGGTCGATGATTTGGAGGAAGCGGTTCAGCACTTTCTGTCGGTGAGACAAACCCGGTTTTCCGCGCAGAATGGAGTCGAAACTCAGTTCCAAGCCTGTGCGCGCCGAGTCTATTCCTTTGTAGAGGTCGCCGATGGTTCGGATGGCGAGTCTGCCGTAGGGGTTCTTTCGGGTGGGATATTCCTCCACGTGGAAGCCTCCCGCGCCGGGCGACAGGCGGAAGACGGGGAGTTGCTTCACCATGCGATATTGAATGTAGGTGATGCGTTTGTCGTAGAGTTTCCAGTGGTGGCTTTTCGCTTCTCGCCCGTCGTGCATGAGTTTTCGGAACGCTGCGGGGTCGATGTCCGGGAAGATTTTGTGCATGCCGTCGCAGATGCTGTCCATCTTGACTTCAAGCACCGAGTCGCGGTCGTGTTGTTCCTTGCTGCGACGCAGGCTGTCCTTCTCCCAGGACATGAAGTCCATATACATTTTATATTCCGGCAAACTCGCTGCCAGCACTTCCCCGTTGGCGGCAAGGATGCTGCCGCGTGCAGGCTCCACCGTCTGATTCTTCTTCACGAAACGCTGACTCACCGCCATCCAATAGTCCTTCTTCACGGTCATGATGTAGGTCGCGCGAGCCAGCACGGCGACTCCCACCATCACCATGAGCGTGGCGATGAAGGAATAGCGTTGCATCACTTTTTTGGCAGGGAAGTTCATTTATTCTTCGACTTTTAGATTATAGGATGGGGTGTTGGCTGTTTTCAGAGTGGTATCGACGAGTGCCTCTTGGATGTAGCTGCGTCGCATTTTTTCTTTCAACTGACTGCTTCGGGTGAGGGCTTTGTATTTTCTGTCGATGAGCGTGTCGGTGAGGTTTCGTGTTTCGATGAACTCCTGCTGGCAGCGGTAGCGGTTTCCGACGTAGAGCACCAGCATCACGACAATCATGACCAGGAAGAAGAAGTTGCGGCGAAACCATTTGCCGGCGAGGATGTCTCCGCCGAGCAGGGTGCTGAGCGTCACCGGCTTATGTTCTTCGGCGACCGGCTCGTCTTCCTCCGAGGTCAGTTCCTTGAGTGCCTGCAGCGAGTCTTTCGTCGCTTTGGGTGCGGCTTTTTGCACGTCCTCTTCAGTCGGATTGTTTTGGAGTTGTTCGTCTTCTGTGTGATTCTCTTTCATTATATATCTGAGAGATTATCTCGTTTTATTGTCGTTTTCGTTAGTTTTCTCTGCGATGCGCAGTTTGGCAGAGCGGCTGCGCGGGTTTTTCTCTTGTTCTTCGGTGGAGGGCACGATGACTTTGTTGTTCACCGCCCGCCACGGCGTCAGTTTCCGTCCGAAGAAGTCCTGCTCCACTTTTCCGTCGATTCTGCCGGCTTTGATGAAGTTCTTCACCATGCGGTCCTCCAGCGAGTGATAGGTCAGCACCACCAGTCTGCCGCCGGGGCGGAGCAGGCGTGCCGTGGATTCCAGCAGCACCCTCAGCGCCTCCATCTCGTGGTTCACCTCGATGCGCAGGGACTGGAAGAGTCGGGCAAGTTCTTTTTTGCCGCGTTCGCGGTCGATGAGGCGTTCCACTGCTTGCAGGAGGTCTTCGATGGTGTCGATGGTCTTGTTCTTTCTTGCCTTTGCCACCGCCGCCGCGAGGGCACGGCTGTTGCGGAACTCTCCGTAGAGATAGAAGACATCGGCGAGGCGGTTCTCATCGTAGTTGTTCACAATGTCGGCTGCCGTCATGCCGCCCCGACCGTTCATTCTCATGTCTAAGGGAGCGTCGAAGCGGAACGAAAAGCCGCGGCTCTCATCGTCGAAGTGGTGGGAGGAGACGCCGAGGTCGGCAATCAACCCGTCGAGCGAGCCCACGCCATAGTATTGCATCCAGTTGCTCAGATAGCGGAAGTTGCTTCTGACGAAGGTGAAGCGTTCGTCGCCCTCGGGAATGTTTTGTTCGGCATCCGCATCCTGGTCGAAACTGTAGAGGTGTCCCTCTTCGCCGAGGCGGCGCAGAATTTCGCGGCTGTGTCCTCCGCCGCCGAAGGTGACATCGACGTAGGTGCCGTCGGGGCGGATGGCGAGGCCATCGACGCTTTCTTGGAGAAGAACTGGGATGTGATACATGGGCTCAAGTGTTGAGTGTTTGACTATTCTACGTTTGCGGTGACGCTGCCCAACAGTGCTTCGACCGCTTCGGCGTAGGCAGAGTCGTCGAAGACGTTGCGGTCTGCCACTTCCGGACTCCAGATTTCGATGTGGTCGGCGACGCCGATGAAGCGCACCTCTTTGCTGATTCCGCAGATTTCTTGCAGTCGCTTCGGGAGGAGCAGGCGCCCCGTGCCGTCGAGCGACACCTCCTCAACCTCGCCGAAGAAGCGGCGCATCACCATGGCATCGCGCGGATTCCAAGCGTTCAGCCGACTCTTCACCTCCTCTGCTTCTTTCCGCCAGACATTCAGTGGCATGAGCACGAGGCAGGGCTGATAGACGTCACGGCGCAGCACCAAATTCCCGCCCCCTTCTTCGTGAAGTTGGCGACGGAAGTCGGACGGGAGAAACACCCGCCCTTTGACGTCCAATTTGGCGTGAATCGTACCGGTGAAATTCATTATGCTTTGAAAGAGTTTTCAAAAGTACGGACATTTCCCCACATTTCCCCACATTTCTCAAAACTTTTTCAAAAATAAATTTTCGCTCTCCTTCAGAAAATGAGTTTTATGCTTTGTTTTTCAGTAGATTATGCGCGAGTAGAAATTATTTCAAAAAGTGGGGCGAAAGGTTCAAGAAAGTGTTCTCTTGTGCTTAAGAGGTGCTCTGTTCTGCAGTGATGAGCGAACACAGCTTTTTCGTTTCAAATATTTTTGCTATCTTCGCACAGAGCATTTCCGTCGCGTTCTCAAATACTTCTCCGACAGAACTTTTAGCATACTCTCATTTCTTAGTATACTCTCATTTCTTAGCATACTCCCAATTAATAACGACAAAAACCTTCACCATGACCATCACCCTCGTCATTCTGATTCTTGCTGCCGTTTGTTTCGTGAGCGGCCGCATCCGTTCTGACTTGGTGGCGATTTGTGCCGCCCTTTCCCTCGTCCTTGCCGGTGTGCTCACCCCCGAAGAAGCGTTGAGCGGCTTTTCCAATCCCATTGTCATCATGATGGGCGGTCTCTTCATTGTCGGCGGCGGCATCTTCAGCACCGGACTTGCCCGCCGCATCGGCACCGGCATTCTTCGGCTGGCAGGGGAGAGTGAGACGCGCCTGTTCGTGTTGCTCATGTTGGCAACGGCGTTTGTCGGTGCTTTTGTCAGCAACACCGGAACCGTGGCGCTGATGCTTCCCATCGTCGTTAGCATGTCCCGCGCCATGGGCGGAAATCCCTCCCGACTGCTGATGCCGTTGGCGTTCGCCGGCAGCATGGGCGGCATGCTCACGCTGATTGGTACTCCTCCGAACCTTATCATCCGCGACACGCTCGAGGCTGCCGGCGTGGAAACGCTTCGCTTCTTCTCCTTCACGCCCGTCGGGCTGATTTGCGTTGGCGTCGGCACGTTGGCTCTGCTTCCGTTGTCCCGTCGTTTCCTCCGTTTCGAACGAGTCCGGCAGGTCAGTCCGAAAGGCAAGTCGCTCAAGGATTTGACGGAAGAATATGGCGTCGGGCGCGGACTGACCGCACTCAAAATCAATCCCGCCACTGCCCTCTGCGGCGTCACGCCGGCTCAGGCTGACATCTATGCTCGCTACGGTGTGACTATTCTCGAGATTCGTCGCACTTCCGGAGGCAAAGGAGCGCTGCGCCGCATCAGTCAGTATGCCCTGCCGGACTGCGTCATGGAAACGGGCGACGTACTCTATGTCACCGGCTCGAAAGAGCAAATCAGTTTGTTCGCCACAGAAGAATGTCTCACCGTCCTTCCTTCCGGCAAGACCTCTCGCAAGCTCGGTTTTTGGGAAGTCGGCATGGCGGAGGTGTTGCTTCTGCCCAACTCCTCTTGGGTCGGGAGAACCATTGCCGAGTTGGAGTTCCGCACGCGTTTCGGCTTGAACGTCCTGGGCATTCGCCGCAGTGACAACTATCTGCTCGAAGACCTGAAGAATCGCCGACTCCGTTCCTCCGACATTGTGTTGGTGCAAGGTCCTTGGAACAATGTTTCGCAGTTGGAGCAACGGGGCGGCACGGACTGGGTCGTGCTCGGACGCCCCGGCGAGCAGGCGGCGCGCGTCACTCTGGACCACAAAGCCCCCTTGGCTGCACTCATCATGGTGGCGATGGTGGTTTGCATGGCGTTTGACTTCATTCCCGTCGCTCCCGTCACAGCCGTCACGCTCGCTGCCGTGGCAATGGTTTTCACGGGCTGTCTGCGAAGCATGGAGGAGGCATATAAAACCATCAACTGGGAGAGCCTCATTCTCTTCGGTGCCATGCTTCCGATGTCCGTGGCGTTGGAAAAGACCGGAGCTTCTCACCTCATTTCCTCTTCTCTGGTGCAGGCGGTGGGAGATTGGGGACCCTACGCGCTCTTGGCGGCGGTCTATGTCTCCACCTCTCTGCTCACCTTCTTCATTTCCAACACCGTGACCGCACTGCTCATGGCTCCCATCGCTCTTTCGGCAGCGGTGGAACAGGGCGTCAGTCCCGTGCCATTCCTCATGGCGGTCACCGTGGCGGCGAGCATGTGTTTCGCCTCTCCTTTCTCCACTCCTCCCAACGCACTGGTCATGAGTGCGGGCAGCTACAAACCGATGGACTACGTCAAAGTCGGACTCCCGCTTCAGTTCATCCTCGCTTTGGTCATGCTGGTTGCCCTCCCGCTGATTTACGGGTGGTGAAGGGGTTTAACCTGCATTATTCATACTCGTTCCTACTGCAAGGCCTAACTGGCAGCACCT
>JBJEAG010000194.1:0-2219 GCA_051868855.1 Alloprevotella sp.
TATTCGCAGTACCAAGCCTTGGTACTGAAAATACCAGGCGCGTTGGTACTGAAAATACCGGCGACGAAAACTGAAAAACATGACACAAAAACTCCCAGAGGGGTTGGGAGTCGAACTCCCACGCCTTGGGAGCAAACCTCCCACGCTTTGGGAGTCAAACTCCCACGCCTTGGGAATCAAACTCCCACGCCTTGGGAATCAAACTCCCACGCCTTGGGAGTCAACCTCCCACGCCTTGGGAATCAAACTCCCACGCCTTGGGAGTCAACCTCCCACGCCTTGGGAGTCTTCCTCCCACGCTTTGGGAGACGGCGCGTCATAATAGCCAATCTGCGGCGTTGTTATCGGATTCGGGCTTGGTCATGTACTTCAGTACACTCCCTGCGCCCTCATCCTCAGTGCCTTGCATCTAAGCCATTCTGACGCACCTTCGTCTTCCTCCCACGCTTTGGGAGACGGCGCGTCATAATAGCCAATCTGCGGCGTTGCTCTCGGATTCGGGCTTGGTCATGTACTTCAGTACACTCCCTGCGCCCTCGTCCTCAGCGCCTTGCATCTTAGCCATTCTGACGCACCTTTGAGGGTGAGCCAAATGTGCTTGTGACACACCCTCCCACGCCTTGGGCGCGTGAAAAGTGGCGGAGGTTTGGCTGTTTGAAAGGAAAGCGCTATCTTTGCAGCCGATTTGCTTCCCCGGCAGGGCGAAAGCCTTGCGTGTGTGATGGCGAATTAAGCGATAAAACTTAATTTAGAGTAACACATTCAAACAAACAAAACAATGAAACAAATTACGATTGAAGGTACTTCTCGTGCCGAACTCGGCAAGAAGGCTACCAAAGCCGTACGTGCCAACGGAAACGTTCCCTGCGTGCTCTACGGAGAAAAGAAAGACGAAAACGGCCAGCCCTTGGCTATTCATTTTGAGGTTTCCGAGAAACAGATCAACAAGTTGGTCTTCACTCCTCACATCTATCTCGTGGACATCAAAATCGACGGGGAAGACCACAAGGGCATCATGAAGGAAATCCAGTTCCACCCGGTGAAGGACAACGTGCTTCACGTGGATTTCTTTGAAGTACACGCTGAGAAGCCCATCGTCATGGGTGTGCCCATCGCTGCCAAAGGTCTTGCCGACGGTGTGCGTGCCGGTGGTCGCTTGATGATGATGATTCGAAAACTGCAGGTTCGTGCTCTCTACGAAAACATTCCCGAGAAGTTGGAAGTCGATGTGACCAAACTCCAGCTCGGAAAGAGCATCAACGCCGGTCAGCTCAGCTATGACAACCTCGAAATCATCACTCCGAAAGAGGTTATCGTTTGCACCGTCAAGATGACTCGTGCCGCCATGGGTGCTGCTGCCGCTGCTGCCAAGGAGGCTTAAGTTGAAACTCAAGGTGTTCTGTGAAGGTTGCTTTGCAGAACGCCTTCATTTTTTTCATTCCTGATGAATTATCTCATTGTCGGACTGGGCAACATCGGAGACGAATATGCCCGCACTCGACATAACATAGGTTTCCGGGTATTGGACGCTCTTGCCGGAGCGTCCAATCTTGTCTTTGAGGATAAGCGTTACGGGTTCGTCACCACGCTGAAGGTGAAGAACCAGACGCTGACTCTTTTGAAGCCTTCGACCTACATGAACCTCTCCGGCAACGCCGTACGCTACTGGATGAAGGAGAAGAACGTGCCCATCGAGCGGCTGCTCGTCGTGGTCGATGACCTTGCCCTTCCTTTCGGGAAGATAAGAATCAAACCCGGCGGCAGCGAAGCCGGTCACAACGGACTTCGCCACATCACCTCCGTGCTCGGCACGCAGGCTTACGCGCGTCTGCGCTTCGGCATCGGCAACGACTTCCCGCGCGGCTCGCAAATCGATTTCGTGCTGGGCGAGTTTGGCGAAGAAGAACTGAAAACCATGGACGAAAGAGTGAAAGTGGCAGGCGAGGCGGTCAAGACCTTCTGCCTGGCAGGCATTCAGATTGCCATGAACCAGTTTAACAACAAGTAAGACGTTACGAACATTCCGCGGTGACGCATATATATATAATGTGTGGCGAGTTTTTTCGTCGCGGCGTTGTGTCATAATAGCCAATCTGCAGCGTTGCTATCGGCTTCGGGCTTGGTCATGTACTTCAGTACACTCCCTGCGTCCTCATCCTCAGCTCCTTGCATCTTGACCATTCTGACGCACCGTCAAGGATAAAGCCAAAAATCTGCAT
>JBJEAG010000195.1:0-10464 GCA_051868855.1 Alloprevotella sp.
TTTCACGAACCGTATCACAAAGTTACGAAATCGGCGCGCAAAACCGCTGTTTTTCAACTTTTTTTGCAGGAAATGCCGCCTTGCGCAAAAAAAGCGGACGCGAGGGTCGCGTCCGTGAGATGAGGGGCACCCGCCGAAGAGTGTGGCGGCAAAGAATTTTCTATCTTCTGTTTTTTCCAAAGAGGTCGGAGTGTGTTCCGGTCGATAGCATCACCAGCAATAGTTGGTCCTCATGTTTCTCCCAAGTAATAAGCCAATCACTGCAGATGTGTGCTTCCCACTCTCCGTCATGTGAGCCTGAAAGTAGGTGTGGGCGATATTTTTCGGGAAGAGTTCCGGTTTCAATGAGTAAGTCAAGAGCTTCTCTCAGAAGATGCATGGGATAGCCTCTTCGTTTGCACAACGCCACATTTTTCTTGAAGTTCTTTGTGATTCGTAGTTCGAATGCCATTATAAACCTAAATCTTTAAAAAGTTCTTCTTTGTTGGCGTAGGACAAGATGCGACCTGCTTTCACGTCTTCTCTTGCTTTCTCCATTTCGGTCTTTTTGCGTGAAGAGGGAACAATGGTCACACCGTTGAGTGCTCCCAAAATCTTCTTCAGACTGGGCATGATGGACGGGTCGGTGATGTTCAAGGTTAAAGTGCTCATAAGATTAAATCTTTAAGGAGTGTCCTAAAAATTAGATTGAGTTGATTTTTGACTTATCAGAGATGAACTTTTGTCAGCTGAGGAAGGAACAATAGCGGGCTGTGTGACTGACGATACTCACAAAAAAGTTGCTCGAAGAATCGAAAAGCGCCCAAGACGCAAGCACTTTCTTTTACCCTGCATTTATTCCATATTTTTTTAGAACATCCCCTTAAGTCATTGCAAATGTACGGTTTTTCTCAGAATCTCTGCCACTTCGGAGCGGTATTCTTTTTGTGCTGTTCGATGAATGTCTCCTCATCTCCAGTCACGGAGGTTGCTGCGGGCTTCGATTCGGTTCTCCGTTTCGTCGTCCAAATGATGGAAGAAGTCGAGGCGGGTGAAGTCTTCGATTTCGTCCACGCTCCGGACGTAGTGACTCATGGGGTGCCGCCCTTCCGTGTTCTCATAGAAGAAGCCGATGGCTTGGGAATGCTTGCCGTTGTCCACAAGCACCACCTTGAAGAAAGCGTCGGGCACGGCGACGCGGTTCTCGCCCACCGTGCGGCGCGGACGGTGAATGAAAATCGGACCCGCCACGATGCGAATCTTTCCATACGCCTTCGCCCATTCGCGGCATTTCTCCTCCAACTCCTCCCAGTCGTTCTGGTTGAGGTCGCCGTCCTGCGGGCAGATGTTAGTCATGAGAAAGGCGTCGTGCTGCGCCTGTTCCGCCCATTTGTTGTCGGCGGCAGGGCACAGGTGTCCGCGCTGATAGCCGCACTGACTCTCGCGAATGTCGCTGTAGAGCGCACGCGGCTGCGGCACGTCCTTATCCTCCAAGAACTTTTTCAGACGCGGAAAAGGACCGTCGGTGTGCGCTGCCGTCAGCGTCCAACCGACCCACGCCGGGCAGCGCGTCTCGGGATTGTAGGCGGTGACGTAGGAATAGCGCTTCAGCCGTATCGTCTTCTCCGTCGTCTTTGAATCGTCGGGCGTGACGCGGTCGAAGTCCTCTTGGGAGAGTTCGCCGTCGGCAGCGAAGAGTTCCTCGTCTTCGCTGTCGGAGGTGGCAGTCGGTTCGTTTGCCGCTTCGGCGGAGAAGTCAGGCTGAACCGAGCGCCGGGAGGAAGCGCGTTGCCCGCAACTGAGCAGGAGGCAGCAGAGCGCGGCAAGAAGAAGGGGTTTCACGAGTGGGAGTCGAAGAGTCTTTTCCATTCTTGTTCAAAGTTGGGAGTGAAGAAATCGGTGTGGAGCCGCCGGCGTATTTCCTCTTCCGAGAAGAAACGTCCGCCGTCAAGTTCGTCGGTCGGCTGCGGCATTTGGGAAGTCACGACGCGGAAGACGTGGACAAGTTCCTTTTCGCGGTCCGACTCGAAGACATATTTCTGCATGAACTCCGGCTCAAAGTCCGTCAGTCCCAGTTCCTCGCGAGTCTCGCGCAGCAGGGCAGCGAGAGTCTCCTCGCCGAAGTCCACGTGGCCGCCGACCGCCGTGTCCCATTTCCCGGGTTGAATGTCTTTCCAGAGCGGGCGGCGCTGCAGGAAGAGTTCGCCGGCGGGGTTGAACACGTGAAGATGCACGACGGGGTGGAGGCGCTTGCTGCCGCTGTGGCATTCGCTGCGCGTGGCACTGCCGATGACGTTGCCGTCGGCATCGACAAGAGGAAGCAGTTCGGGCGAAGGCTCCAGGTAACTGCTGTCGCCGTAGCTCAAGAAACGGAAGTCGTGGCACAGCGCGTAGTCATAGATGCGCCGCCACTCTTCGCCGACGAGGGCGGAGACGAGCAGGAGAAGCGTGCTTTGCGGCTGGTGGAAGTTGGTGACGATGGCTCGCACGATGTGGTAGGTGTAGCCCGGCGCGATGATGATTTGCGTGTCGGCGTGAAGAACCTCCATTTCGTGAGAAAGCATATAGTCCAACAACCATTGCAGCGCCACGGTGGCAGGCGGCTCCGGCGCGGCGTCTTCGGTTTCGTAGGGCATCCACTGCGGCACGTGGAGTTCCTCGGGCGCAGTCGCCGGGTTACGGTGCACGAGCAGTCCGAGATAGTAGAGACTCTCCAGCGTTCGCACCGAAGTCGTTCCCACCGCCACGCAGCGCCCGCCGTGGGCGAGCAGACGTTCCAAGGTCGTGCGGTTCACGGAAATCCATTCCGAGTGCATGGCGTGGCCGCCGATTTCCTCGCTCTTCACGGGACGGAACGTGCCGGCGCCGACGTGGAGCGTCACCTCGTTGCGTTCCACCCCTTTGTCGTCCAGCGCCTGAAGCACCTCCGGCGTGAAGTGCAGTCCGGCGGTCGGGGCAGCCACCGAGCCCTTCACCTTGCCATAGACCGTCTGATAGGTCGTGAGGTCAGACTCCTCCGTGGCGCGGTTCAGATAGGGCGGAATGGGCAGTTCGCCAATCGCCTCCAAAAGTTCGCTGAAAGAAACCGTCGCGTCGTTCCACTCAAACCGAATCGCGTGACCCGTGGCGTGAAGTCCCTCCCGCCGTGCCGTCAGTGTGAGGTCGCGTCCGCCCACGGAGATGGTGCGGGAAAGGTCGCCCTCCTTCCATTTCTTCAAGTTGCCCACAAGGCAGGTCCAGGCGACCGAACCGGTGGCGGCGAAGTTCAACTGATAGTCCGCCGGAGCAAGCGGTTCGAGGCAGAAGACCTCGATGAGAGCCCCCGTCGCTTTGCGAAAGTGGAGGCGGGCACGAATGACGCGGGTGTTGTTGAACACCATCAGTTCGCCTTTTTGGATGAAGTCGGGAAGATGGAAGAAAGTGTCCTCCGAGATTTGTCCTTTGCGATAGACCAAAAGTTTGGAGCGGTCGCGCTGCGCCAACGGATATTTGGCGATGCGTTCGTCGGGAAGCGGATAGGCGTAGTCCGCGATGCGTATGTGTTGAGGAGATTTCATTCGAGAAGATGGTCGTATATATAATATGGTATAAGGACAGGTGGCGCAAGCGCGGCGAATCACCCGGCGACTTCCCAGAAGATGATGGCAGCGGCGGCAGCCACGTTGAGCGAATCGACGCCGTGCGCCATGGGAATGCAGACCGTGTGGTCGGCGCGGTCAATCACGTCCTGCGCCAGTCCGTCGCCCTCGGTGCCGAGGATGACCGCCAGTTTCTCCGCCTGCTGAAGGGCGGGATGGCGCGGCGAGATGGAATCCGACTTCAGCGCCATGGCGGCAGTTTGGAAACCCAGCCGGTGAAGGTCGTCGTTCGCGTCGTCAATCCACGTCCAAGGCACCAGGAAAACGGAACCCATGGAGACACGAATGGAACGGCGGTTCAGTGGGTCACAGGAGGTGCGCGTCAGCAAGACCGCGTCCATGCCCAGCGCCGCAGCCGAGCGAAAGATGGCGCCGATGTTTGTCGTGTCCGTCACGCTGTCGATGACCGCCACGCGCCGTGCGTTTCGACAAACCTCCTCCGCCGAGAGAGCCGTCGGGCGGCGCATCGCACAGAGCACGCCCCGAGTGAGCGTGTAGCCGGTGAGGTCGGCGAGCAGTTCCCGTGAGCCGGTATAGACGGGCAGGTCGCCGAGACGCTCCACAATGTCGGCGGCGTCGCCGGTCAGATGACGCTCTTCGCAGAGCAGACTCAGCGGTTCGTAGCCCGCGCCGAGGGCAGTGCGAATGACCTTGGGACTCTCCGCGATGAACACTCCGCTCTCGGAGTGCAAGCGGTTGCGAAGTTGCGTCTCGGTGAGACGGCAATAGACGTCCAATTCGGGAACGTCGGTGGAGGTGAGACGGATGAGAGGCATGGTGGGAGCGCCTGCGGCGGCGGTTTGAGTTTTTAAATGTTTGCGGTTTCCTTCGGTTCTTCCTGCTCTTTCGTTTCTTCGGCAGGTTTCTGTTCTTCCGAGGTCTTTGCCTTGTGCTCTTCTGCGGCTTTCGTGTTGTGTTCTTTGTGAACAGAGTCGTCGGCGTGTTTCTCGGAAGTGCGCGGCGCGAAGGTGCCGTTTGCCTGCTTTAGATATTTCACGTAGCGTTTGCCGACGTGGGGAGAGTAGGCGTTGAAGATGTTGTGGGCAAAGAGAATGTCGGTGATGCCGTTCTGCGCCACATATTGCTTCATGTTGTGGGTGAAGTAGCGGAAATCCACGACGTGCACCTCGCCGAAGGAGTAGAAGAGATAACCCGGAATGGCGTTGCCGAAACTGTCCTTGAGGATGAGGACGCGGCGCGGACTGTTCGTGCCCGTCACCACCTTCACGATGCGGGTGTCGCCACCCATGAACGTGCAGTAGGCTCCGCCGTGCCCGTCGGGATAGTGCTGGAAGAATCGCCCTTTGTAGGGTTTCTTCTCCGCCACGACCTCATAGTCCTTATTAATCTCGTAGTCCGTGAACCAGACGTCGTAGTTCAAACCCTGCGGAACGTAATAGATGAACTCTTCCGGGTGCTCCTTGATGCTGAGGTCCTTGGAGTAGCCATACATGCTCCCGACGAAGCGGTGCACGACCTTCTGCTGATAAGCCGAGAGCGGTTTAAACGGCACGCCCGCCATGCGGCAGAACTCCTGCGCTGCATAGAAAGCACCCAGCGGCGCCCAGTGATGGTCGGTGCGGAGATAGATGTCCTCCGCCGCGTGTGCCTTCAGCGCGGAGTAGGCATCCACCGCCGTGACGCCCGGTGCGAGGTGATTGTGGATGTTGCGGATGGTTGCCTCCTGGTCGCGGGTCTTTGTCTTCGCCTTCTCGGGACAGTAGTATGCCGCGGCGGTCGGAATCACCATGCAATAGACGCGCACCGCCGAGCCAAAGGCACTGTGGTAGGCATTTGCCGCCTCGGCGTAACTGACGCCGCCGTTGGGTCCGCCGCCATACGCCATCAGTGCTCTCACCTTGTCGCCGCTGCCGACGATGATGATGCCGTTGTTGGCAATCTTCGCCTTGTCGTCAGCGGTGAGTTCGCTGAGGTCGGTCGTGGCGTTGGTCTCGTCAGCCGCGGCAGTCCCGTCGTCGGTGGCGTGGAAAACCACTTCTTCTTCGTTGTCGGCGGAGAAGGTCCACGCCAGCAGTTTCTTCTGCCACTGACTCGTTCGCATGAAGAAATCACGGAACGGCTCGGTGTCGCTGAACCAACTGTTCACGCCCGTCGTGAAAGTACCGTCCGCCAGGCTCTTCGCAGAGAACGTCGGGAAGGAAGTCAGTTCGCGCTTCTCCAACTCGGAAAACGTGCTTCGCGGGAAGAAGCAGAAGACGATGGTGAAGCCGGCATAGACGAGGCTGAGGAGGAAGAGGTATGTTTTATCTTTATTCATGAACTTTCTTTCGGAAGAATATGGGAAGAGATTAGAAGCGGGTGTAGATGAAGGCATTGTTCGTCGCGCCCACCAAGAGGGAGACGCTGAGTGCGAGCAGGGCGACGCTCAACAGCAGACGAACCGTCAGAGCGAGGAAGCCGGCGCAGGCGGCGGGACACCATTTCCCGGCGAGGCGTACGACGGTGTCATAGACCGGCATGGAGAACAGCACGGCGGTCACCCACAGCCAGAAGTTGCTGAAGAAGGCGCTTTCGACGGTGAAGTCGTGGAACATGGCTGCGTGTCCCGTGAAGATGGCGAAGAACTCGCCCATGCGGCTGAAGTCGTCGAAGTAGAAGATGCCCCAGCCGACGACCACGAGCAGCAGACTATAGAGATGGAGCAGGGCGCGGGGAATGCGGTCGGCGACGCGGAGCAGCGTGTATTTCTCCAACGTGACGATGACGCCGAAGTAGAGTCCCCAGATGACGAAGTTCCAACTTGCGCCGTGCCAGAGTCCCGTGAGGAACCAGACGGCGAGGATGTTCAGTGCCTGGTGACGGCGGTTGCCGCCCATGGGGATATAGACGTAGTCGCGGAAGAAACTGCCGAGCGAGATGTGCCAGCGGCGCCAGAACTCGGTGATGCTGCGGCAGCAGTAGGGGTGGCGGAAGTTCTCCGCGAAGTGGAAGCCGAGGCAGCGTCCCAAGCCAATCGCCATGTCGCTGTAGCCCGAGAAGTCGAAGAATATCTGGAACGTAAATGCCAAGATGCCCACCCAAGCCCCGGTGGTCGAGAGTTCCTTCATCGGACCGTCCAAGAACTGTCCCGCAATCTCGGAGAACTGATTCGCCAGAATGACCTTCTTGCCCAAACCGATGAGGAAGCGGAAAGCACCTTCGCGCAGGTCGGCGGCAGTGACGCGCCGTTCGTTGATTTCCTTTGCCACGAGGTCGTAGCGCACGATGGGTCCGGCAATCAGTTGCGGGAACATGGAGATGTAGAGCAGCAGTCCGCTGAACTTCTTCTGTGCGGGAGCCTGTCGGCGATAGACGTCGATGAGATAGGAAATGGACTGGAACGTGTAGAAACTGATGCCGATGGGCAGCGCGATGTGGGGAGCGGGCACGGGCAGACCGACGCCGGAGAGGATGGAGGCGATGAAGTCAGCATATTTAAACGTTCCGAGAATCGCCACGTTGCAGCAGAGTCCTGCCGCGAGCGCCAAGCGGCGGTGGCGGTTGCTGCGGTCGATGAGCAGTCCCGCGCAGTAGTTCACCGCCACGCTGCCCAGCATGAGGAGCACATAGACCGGTTCGCCCCAGGCGTAGAAGAGCAGGGAGAAGACAATCAGCGCGGCGTTGCGCCAAGTCGTTCGGGGAGTGCGCTCAAGCGTTGCGTTGTCTTGAGCATGCATTTTGTCCAGTCCCCACGCCGCCATATATATAAGGAGGAAGGAGGGGAGAAACACGAAAAGGAAGAAGAGATCGGAAAAAACCACGTTCTAAGATTATTCTGGTTGGTTCAAAAGTTGTTCTGCGTTGGTCAAACTGAAAGCGCGTCTCGAGGCGTAAGGTTTGTTCTCTGCTCAACGTCCGACGGCAGTGTTCGTTTGCGGGAAGAGCACCTTGGCAAGTTGCTGCCCGATGAGGCGTGCGGCGGTGCGGTTGAGGTGAGTGCCGTCGGTGGTGTGTCGCCTCTCTTTTTGTTCTGTGAGGTTTCTCACGCAGCATTCCTTGTCTTGTCGGAAGCATTCGACGCCGAGTTGTTTCGCACAGGCTTCGATGCAGTCGCCCGCCAAGGCAATGGGACGCAGTCCGGCGTGAACGGACTGGAGCGGCGTCAGCAGCACGATTCGCGTTTGCGGAAAGTCGCGCCGAATCGTCAGACAGTTGAAGAGCACGGCTTCGCGCAGTCCCGTCAGTTCCGAGAGGTCGAGGGCGAGGATGTTGTCGGCGTTGGCATTGGCGTTGGCATTGGCGTCGGCTTCTTTCGGATTGTCCAGACAGCCTTTGCGCTGCTTCTGACAGAACCAGGCGTCGTTGGTGCCCGCCGCGATGAGGAGCAGGGTGGGGCGGGGTTGCTTCCCTTGAAGCACGTCCCGGCGCAGCCGCAGATATTGGTTGTGGAGGACGTTGTTGTCGGTGATGACTTCCGCGTCCTCTTCCGTGTCCGCACAGGTCTTCGCCGTGTGCGACCAAGTGGCGCCGCTGCGGGCATAGCTCCGGCAGGAGGCGGGGCGGAGTTCGTTTTTGAAATAGTAAGTCCAGCCTTTATCGTCGCTGCAGTCGTCGCCGCCGAGCCACGTGTTGGAGTCACCGAGCACCACGATGTGGCTCAGTTGCGGCAGCAACTCCTTCGTCTCCGTCGTTTGGGCGAAGAGTTGCAGCGGGAGTAAGAGGAGGAGAAGTATGTGTCGTTTCAAGTCTCAGTTTTTATTTAAATGGTTTGCGCCAGTCGCAGCCTTCTTGCCAGCGGGAGCAACCGTAGGCGGTGCGTCCTTTGATGACCTTGCCTTGTCCGCATTTCGGGCAGACGCTGCCGGCGCGGATGATTTTTGCTTTGGGCTTGGTGTTGGCTTTGGCTTTGGTGTTGGCTTTGGCGGGTTCCTCTTCGATTTCGGCGGGCGAGGAAGTCACTTGTCGGTGCGTGTTGTCGCGGAGCACCTCCATCACCAACTCCTGCACCATCTGTTTCAGTTCTTCGACAAACTGCGGGGCACTGTATTCGTGGTGTTCGATTTGTCGGAGTTTCTTCTCCCAGCGTCCCGTCAGTTCCGCGCTCTTCAGCAGTTCCTCGCGGATGAGCGAAATCAGTTGCACGCCCGTTTCAGTGGGGAGGATTGCTTTGCGTTTTCTGAAGATGTAGCGGCGTCGGAACAGCGTTTCGATGATGGCGGCTCGGGTGGAGGGTCGTCCGATGCCGTTCTCTTTGAGTGCGTCGCGGAGTTCCTCGTCATCGACCAGTTTTCCCGCCGTTTCCATGGCTCTCAGCAGAGTGGCTTCGGTGTAGGGTTTCGGCGGTTGCGTCGTCTTCTGCGCCAGTTCCGGCGAGTGGGGACCGTGTTCGCCTTTGACGAAGTCCGGCAGTGCGCGTTCGCCGTCCTTTTCGGCTTCCTCTTCCGCTTCGTGGGACGTGGGGCGCGCTGCGGAGGCTGCCACGGCACGCCAGCCCGGCTCGAGGATTTGTTTGCCGGTCGCTTTGAAGGGGATGTTTGCCGCCTCTCCCTCCACGGTGGTCGTGGCGAAGCGGCAGTCGGGATAGAACGACTGAATGAAGCGCCGCACCACCAGGTCATAGACATTACGTTCCGTGTCGGGCAGTGCTTCCGCCGCCACGCCCGTCGGGATGATGGCGTGGTGGTCCGTCACCTTGGAGGAGTCGAAGACCTTCTTGCTCTTCTTCAGCACCGCACCCCGCAGCGGCGTCAGCAGGTCGCCGTAGGTGCCGGCGATGCCGTTCAGAATCTGCTTACATTTGGGATAGATGTCGTCCGAGAGGTAGGTCGTATCGACGCGCGGATAGGTCGTGAGTTTCTTTTCGTAGAGCGATTGGATGAAGTTCAGCGTCTGTTCTGCGGAGTAGGCAAACTTCTTGTTACACTCCACCTGCAGGGAGGTCAGGTCGAAGAGTCTCGGCGGCGCTTCCGTTCCTTTCTTCTTTTCGACGGCAGTGACGGTGAACTCCGTGTCCTTGATTTGTTCCAACGTCTTGCGCCCTTCCTCCTCGGTGGCGAAGCCTCGTTTCATGGCGGCGTTGCCTTTGGCGGGTGCGCCCTCCGCTTCGTCGTTGTCGGTCAGCACGACGTTGAAGACCGTTTGCCGATAGACAGTCGTCAAGACCCAGTAGGGCTCGGGTTTGAACTCGTCGATTTCCTTTTGTCGTTTGACGATGAGCGCCAGCGTCGGCGTCTGCACGCGACCGATGGAGAGCGGCTGTCGGTTGCTTGCGCGGTTGTCGCCATATTTCAAAGTGTAGAGGCGCGTGGCGTTCATTCCCAGCATCCAGTCGCCGATGGCGCGGCAGAGTCCTGCCTCGTAGAGCGAGCGATAGTCCTCCTGCGGTTTCAGTGCTTCGAAGCCTTCGCGGATGCTCTCTTCGGTCAGCGAGGAAATCCACAGACGGTCCACGGGGCATTGCGCCTGTGCCTTCTGCATCACCCAGCGTTGGATGAGTTCGCCTTCCTGTCCGGCATCGCCGCAGTTCACGATGCGTTCCGCGTGCTTCATGAGACGTTCGATGACGGCAAACTGTTCCTTGACGCCTCGGTCTTCCTTCAGTCGGATGCCGAAGCGCGGCGGAATCATGGGCAGCGAGGAGAGCGACCAGCGTTTCCAGAGCGGCGTGTAGTCCTCGGGATATTTCAACTCGCAAAGGTGCCCGTAGGTCCAGGTCACCTGGTAGTTGTTCCCTTCCCAGTAGCCTTGACGCTGCTGGTTCGCGCCGAGCACCTTTGCGATGTCTCGTGCCACGCTTGGCTTTTCTGCAATGCAAACAATCACGTTTTGGAGAGTGTTATATATATAATAAGGTATAGGGATGTTCTATAAATTATGGAATAAGGAATGTTCAAAAGAAAGTGCTTAC
>JBJEAG010000196.1:0-2211 GCA_051868855.1 Alloprevotella sp.
CTGACGAAACAACGCATCTTCAAGGTCATCGAAACCGCAAAGGACGTCTATCTCTCCCGGAAGAACCACGTCAGCACCTCCAAACTCAACGAGGAGATGCTTCCGCTGATTGAAGCCTATCCCCCACCCTCCATCAAGGGAAAATACATCAAAATTAAGTACTGCTCACAACTTCCGAACACGCAGATACCGACGTTTGTCTTCTACGCCAACCTGCCGCAGTATGTCAAAGAGCCCTACAAACGTTTCCTCGAGAACAAGATTCGCGAGCGCTGGAACTTCACGGGCACACCGATTCAGATTTTCATTCGTCAGAAGTGATTTTTCCTCTTTCCGAACCTCTTTCCCTTCTTTCCCATGTTTCACTTTTTCCGTAAGCAAAGAAACTGCTGCTCGGTGCGGACAGCGATGCACGCTGCTCTGCTCGCCGTCATCCTGTCCTTCACGAGCTGCGGCAGTCGCTCTGACGCATCGGACACAGAGAATCCCAACGGCTTCTCCGACGAGCAGGCGACACAATATTATATGTTGCGTGCGAACGGTCAGTTTGATGAATATGTGGCTGCCATGCAATCCTGCGACAGCACGACTGAAGCCTATCGCTCTCAGATGGCTCGCCTCTTGAAACACCACGAAGAGCAAATTCGTCAGGCCAAAGGCGGAACCTCCGGCGCCGAAGTGTTGCGGAAGTTCTTCCACAAGGGCGGAACCGTGGCGGTGGTCTTCCTCAACGTGACCTTCAAAGACGGTTCCTCCGAGGAGGTCATCCAGACCATGGTCTTCGATGGAGAGAACTGGAGACTGAAATAACGCCGATGCCGTGCCCTTTGGCACATATCTCGTTTAAATCCCAAGTAATGCCGTGCCCTTTGGCACATATCTTATTTAAATCCCGAGTAATGCCGTGCCCTTTGGCACATATCTTATTTAAATCCCGAGTAATGCCGTGCCCTTTGGCACGGCATTTGCTATATCTATTCGCGAAACTCTAAAAACTAAAATTCAAACAAATGAATCAGAAAGGTAATATCGGAATTACGACCGAGAACATTTTCCCTGTCATCAAGAAATTCCTCTACAGTGACCACGAAATCTTCCTCCGCGAAATCGTCAGCAATGCTGTCGATGCCACTCAAAAACTGAAAACGCTTGCCATGAAAGGCGAGTTCAAAGGTGAGTTGGGAGACCTGACCGTGCGCGTCAGCATCGACAAAGAAGCCGGCACACTGACCATCACGGACCGAGGCATCGGCATGACCGCCGAAGAGATTGACCGCTACATCAACCAGATTGCCTTCTCCGGAGCCAACGACTTCTTGGAGAAATACAAGGATGACGCCGCTGCCATCATCGGTCACTTCGGCCTTGGTTTCTACTCTTCCTTCATGGTTGCCGACCGTGTGGACATTCTGACCCACAGCTATCGCGAGGACAGCCACGGCGTCAAGTGGACCTGCGACGGTTCTCCCGCCTTTGAGATTTCCGACTGCGAAAAGGAAGACCGCGGAACCGACATCGTGCTCCACATCAGTGAGGACTGCAAAGAGTTCCTCGAAAAGAGCAAGATTCAGGAATTGCTGAAAAAATATTGCCGCTTCCTCCCCATCGAAATTGCCTTTGGCAAAAAGACGGAATGGAAAGAAGGAAAAGAAGTGGACACGGAGGAGGACAACATCATCAATGACCCGAATCCGCTTTGGACAAAGCAACCTTCTTCGCTCAAAGATGAAGACTATGCGAAGTTCTATCGCGACCTCTATCCCATGTCCGACGAGCCGCTCTTTTGGATTCACCTCAATGTGGACTATCCTTTCCACCTCACCGGCGTACTCTACTTCCCTCGGATCAAGAACAACATCGAAATCCACCGCAACAAGATTCAACTCTACTGCAATCAAGTCTTCGTCACAGACCAAGTGGAGAACATCGTGCCGGACTTCCTCACCCTGCTCCACGGCGTCATCGACTCACCCGACATCCCGCTGAACGTTAGCCGAAGCTACCTCCAGAGCGACAGCAACGTGAAGAAGATTTCCACCTACATCACCAAGAAAGTGGCAGACCGTCTGCAGTCCATCTTCAAATCTGACAGAAAAGACTTTGAAAGCAAGTGGGAAGATCTCAAACTCTTCATCCACTACGGTATGCTCTCTCAGGAGGACTTCTTCGACAAAGCCAAGAACTTCTCGCTCTTCACCGATGTCAAAGGCG
>JBJEAG010000197.1:0-10418 GCA_051868855.1 Alloprevotella sp.
GCATTCGCTATTATTTCGCGTTTAGCCAAGAGCCTCGGAAACTCATTTGGAATAAAAAGCACGAAAATAATATGTGAAGGGTTGCTCCGTATGTGGTGCGCCCTCAACTCCTGTTTAGCGATGCTCACGCTCAAGGCGTGGTGCATTCTTATGATGGGACCGGGGTTCCAATCCGAGGCCGCCCCGTGCTAAACGCGATAAGAAGAGCACCACGCTCTTTTTGCGCGTTTGCGGACTGATAGCCGACATGCCTCACTCTATCAGTCTTTTTCCATGGCAAACAAAAATCTCAACGCCGCCAAAGTGGCGAAGAAGGACGAGTTCTACACGCAGTTGGAGGACATCGAACGCGAGTTGCAACACTATTGGCAGCACTTCCGCGGCAAAACCGTGCTTTGCAACTGCGACGACCCCTACGAAAGCAATTTCTTCAAATATTTTGCCTCGCGCTTCAACCAACTCGGGCTGAAGAAACTGATTTGCACGTGCTACAACGGTTCATCCATCCAAGGCAGCGAACTCGCGCTGTTCCCCGAGTGGGAAGTGGAGGAGGAAGAACCGAAACGCATCGCCCACAAACTGGTCATCACGGAGGTGAAGGACATGAATGGCGACGGCGCAGTCGATATGACCGACGTGGAAATCCTCATCAAAAACGACAAGAACGTGCTGACGCAGTTGCAAACGGGCGACTTCCGCTCGGAGGAGTGCATCGAACTGCTGCGCGAGGCGGACATCGTCGTGACCAACCCGCCGTTCTCGCTGTTTCGGGAATATGTGGCGCAGTTGATGGAATATGACAAGAAGTTTCTGATTATTGGAAATGTGAACGCAATTTCCTACAAAGAAATCTTTCCGTTGATTCGCGACAACAGACTCTGGCTTGGTCCCAGCATCACAAGCGGCGACCGCAAGTTCCGCGTTCCCGAGGACTATGCTTTGAATGCTGCGGGCTGTGGCATAGATGAGAATGGCAACAGATTTATACGCGTGAAAGGAGTGAGATGGTTCACCAATCTTGAACATAACAAACGCCACGAAATCTTCGATTTGGTTTGCCGCTACTCTCCCGAAGAATATCCGCGTTATGACAACTACGACGCCATAAACGTAGATAAGACATCTGACATTCCCTGCGACTACCCCGGTGTAATGGGCGTTCCAATTACTTTCCTTGATAAATATAATCCTGAACAGTTTGAACTAATTGGAATTACAGAGAACAATAAAGTGTTAGCACCATATTGGATAAGCGGAGCAAGCAAGTACGACCGACCGTATATAAATGGTAAAAGAAAATTCCCGCGTCTATTAATCCGCAACAAAAATCCCCAAGAACTATGATGACAATAAAACAAATCGACGTCACGGTGCGCGAAATCGTGGACGGTTACGTGGACAACGAAGAACAGGGCGTGAGAGGCTACGGCGGCAAACTTGACATTCGCCCGCCCTATCAACGCGAGTTCATCTATAACGACAAAGAACAGCAGGCGGTCATTCACACCGTCATGAACGGCTATCCGCTGAACGTGATGTATTGGGTGAAACGAAGCGAGGACGCTGAGTGCCCCTACGAAGTGATGGACGGACAGCAGCGCACGCTCTCGCTCTGCGAATATGTCGCGGGAAAGTTCAGCGTGGATTTCAAGAACTTCTTCAACCTCACGCCCGACGTGCGACAGCAGATTCTGGACTATCGCCTCACGGTCTATGTCTGTGAAGGTCCGGCGTCGGAGAAGTTGGAGTGGTTCAAGACCATCAACATCGCGGGGAAGCCGCTCAACGACCAGGAAATCCACAACGCCATCTACGCCGGTCCGTTCGTCAGCGACGCCAAACGACACTTTTCAAAAAACAACTGCGGAGCCTATCGCCTCGGCAAAGACCTTGTCAACGGTGCGCCCATTCGGCAGGACTTTTTGAAGAAAGCACTCGAATGGGTCGCGCAACACGAGACTCGGCAGGGGAAACCGCAAACGCTCGTGGGCTACATGGCGGCGCACCAACACGACCCGAACGCCAACAACCTGTGGACGTATTTCCAAAACGTTCTGAACTGGGCAATCACGAACTTCAACCCGCGAAAGTTCCGCACCATCATGAAAGGGCTGGACTGGGCGCGCCTCTACGATGAGTTCTCCTCGAAGACGCTTGACATTGCCGCGCTGGAAGAAGAAATCTCCCGACTGATGCGCGACAGTGAGGTGCAGAAGAAGGTGGGCATCATCCCTTACGTCCTCACCCGCGACGAGCATTTCCTTGACCTCCGCACCTTCCCCGACGACATCAAACTCGCCGTGTGGGAACGGCAAAACCACGTCTGCCCGCTTTGCCAAAAAGAGTTTGACCTCGAACTCATGGAGGGCGACCACATCACCCCGTGGCGCGACGGCGGACGCACAACGGAGGACAACTGCCAAATGCTCTGCCGCGAATGCAACCGCCGGAAAGGAGCAAAGTGAAGTGGGCGTGAGACGTTCCGCATGGCAAGGGCTGCAAGCCCGATGAGCCCGACGAAGGAGGGCGAACTAATAGCCCAGGCCGTGAGGCCTGGGTGAGGTGGCAGTAGTAAATTGAGGGCTGTAAGTCCCGATTCCTTTCATATACCGTCGTGGTTGAAAAAGAAGTCGGGACTTACAGCCCTCTCCATCCGGACTAAACGTTTTAAAAGTCTTTCAACAATAATTCAATCTGTGATTTTAAAATGGGAATATCCTCTTGCACTGTTTCCCACACTTTATCGGGAGAGATAGAATAATAACCATGTACCAAAACATGACGCATTTTCTCAATTATCTGCCATGGTACAGAGGGGTGCGTTTTTTTATATTCGCGTGAAAGCATATAGGTTGCTTCACCTACAATTTCTATGTTTTTGACAACAGCGAAAAAAAGAATTTTGCTTTGTTGAAACTCTTCAAAGGTAACGTTATGTGTAAACTCTTGTACATTACTGATAGCATTCAGCATGTGCTCCAATCGTCCTTTGTCTTTAATCGCTTCTCTCATAAATTAGGATTTTGTCTTGGTTGGCTGTTTCTTGTGCAAAGGGAAGAAGTGTTCCGTTTTCCACCAAATCTACCTTTTGTTTCAACAAGCTTTCTAACTGACAAATCATGTCAGCATATTTAAACAGACTGATTTTGGCTCCATCGTCGAAGGTTACCAAAATATCCACGTCGCTTTTGGGAGTTTCTTCCCCACGGGAGTAGGAACCAAACAACCATGCCTTTTTGATGGGTTGCGTGGCAAAGAAACGTTGGATGACAGGAATGATTTCTTGCTTTTTCATGCGAAATAGGAACGAATGCGGATGACGTGGCAAAAATAATCATTTCATGACAAACTGCTTGTTTTGAGTTACGTGTTTTTCAACGTTTTCAACTTTCTCTACTTCTTCTTTTCCTTTCCACACATAAATAAAATCCCGACACAGCGTGAACTGCATCGGGATTTTTTGACTTTAATGTTTTCTTCTGTTCTTTTCAGAATCCCTCGCCCACGAATTGGTCGAGGAAGCGCACGTCGTTTTCGGAGAAGAGGCGGAGGTCCTTCACGCGATATTTGAGGTTCGTGATTCGTTCCACGCCCATGCCGAACGCATAGCCTTTGTATTCCTTGCTGTCGATGCCGTTTGCTTCGAGCACGGCGGGATCCACCATGCCGCAGCCGAGGATTTCGACCCATCCGGTCTGTTTGCAGAAGGCGCAACCCTTGCCGCCGCAGATGTGGCAGGAGATGTCCATTTCGGCACTGGGTTCGGTGAAGGGGAAGTAGGAGGGGCGGAGACGGATTTGCGTGCCCTCGCCGAAGAGTTCGCGAGCGAAGGTGAGGAGCACCTGCTTGAGGTCGGCGAAGCTCACGTGTTTGTCAATGTAGAGACCTTCCACCTGATGGAAGAAGCAGTGGGCACGGGCGGAGATGGCTTCGTTGCGATAGACACGTCCCGGGCAAATCACACGAATCGGGGGTTGGGTGCATTCCATCACGCGGCTCTGAACGGAACTGGTGTGTGTGCGGAGCACGATGTCCGGCTGACGTGCGATGAAGAAGGTGTCCTGCATGTCGCGTGCGGGGTGGTCGGCGGGGAAGTTCATGGAAGAGAAGACGTGCCAGTCGTCTTCAATCTCCGGTCCGTCGGCAAGGACAAAGCCCAGACGCGAGAAGATTTCAATGATTTCGTTGCGCACGAGGGTGAGCGGGTGACGTGAGCCGAGCGGAGTGGGGTAGGGAGTGCGCGTCAGGTCGAGCGCATCTTTCTTTCCGCTTTCGGCGGGGAGGTTTTTGCGCAGCGTGTCGAGTTGCGCTTGGATGGACTGTTTCAGTTGGTTGAGTCTCTGTCCGACTTCTCTTTTTGTTTCTTGCGGCAGTTCGCGGAACTCAGCCATGAGGTCGTTCATCACGCCTTTTCTTCCGAGGTAGTGGATGCGAAGATCTTCCACCTCTTTAGCGGTGGTGGCGGTGAGAGCGGCTGTTTCTTCAAGCAGACTTTGAATTTTTTCTGTAATCACTTTGCGTATGTTTTTTTCGTTTGTGCCACGCCTTCCGGGTTTGTAAAAAATCACTTGAAGCGTGTCGCACAGACTTTCTGTTTTTTTCTTCAAGGTGCAAAGTTAGTGTAAATCGCAGAAAGTTGGGCGTATCGGACGGCGAATAATGAGTAATTTTGCGTAACTTTGCCCTCCAAGAAGTACAAAATCGTTGATTTTGATGAAAAACTTTATTCTTTTTCTTGCTGTCTTGCTGACGATTCCGATGTCATGCAAGCGCACCACGGACGAACCGAAGAGAGAAACTGTTCCGCAGGACACGGTGGCTTCTGCCGACACAGTTGCTGCTGCCGACACCACTTCCGTTCTTCCGCCGAAAGTTGCCGACGAACTTTTTGACGACTTCATCTATTCTTTCATGAAGAGCAAACGTTTCCAACTTTCTCGCATTTCCTTCCCCCTTCCTTTCAATTCCAATGACGAAGCCCGCGCCATCTCGGTACGGGAGTGGAAGTTCGACCCGCTCTTCTCGCGACAGGAAACCTACACCGTCATCTATCATTCCGAAAAGGAGATGAAGGCTGAAAAAGACACCGCCGTCTCGGCTGCCACGTTTGAGTGGATTTATCTTTCCAAGAAAAAGACGAAACAATATTTCTTCCGGCGCATTCGGGGCACTTGGATGCTGACAGGCATTCGAGAAGGCTCCTGGCAGCAGCATGACGACAGTGATTTCTATGAGTTCTACAGACGTTTTGCCACGGATGACGCTTTCCAACTCAGCCACGTCAAAGACCCGTTCCGCTTCAAGACCTACGATGACAACTCGTTCAGTCAAATCGAAGGCGTGCTCGACCGGCAGCAATGGCTGGACTTCCGTCCCGACCTGCCGAAACACACCATGACGAACATTGTGTATGGCTCTTCGGTCAAGGAACAGATTCACGGCAAGCGCATCCTCACCGTTTGCAGCGCCTCGGGCGGAATGGGCTGCGTGCTCTCGTTTGCCCCGCAACATGATTCGTGGGTGCTGGAGAGTCTGGAAAACTGATGAAACCGTCTCTGAAGATTGTTTCGGACGAAACAGTTGGCAAAGCAAACCACTCCTTATTATATATAAGGGGATGCAAAATAAAAGAATCACGCAAGATAAGATACAAAGATTCGTAAGATATGAGTCACTCCCTTCTTTCCCACAACACCTTCGGCTTGGACGTCAGTTGCAAGTCGTTCGTTGAATATGCCGACACGGAAACGCTGATTCAGCACGTGCTTCCCCGTTTGTCCGACACGCCGTGGTTGCACATCGGCAGCGGCAGTAATCTCCTTTTCCTTGGAGACTATGACGGCACGGTGCTCCACTCCTGCATCCGCGGCATCAAGATTCTGCGCCGCGAGGGCGAGCGCGTTTGGGTGAAAGCCGGCGCGGGCGTTGTCTGGGACGATTTCGTGGAGTGGACGGTGGCGCACGGTTGCTTCGGCGTAGAAAACCTCTCCCTCATTCCCGGCGAGGTCGGAGCAAGTGCCGTGCAGAACATCGGCGCCTACGGCACAGAGGTTGCCGACCTCATCGAAGAAGTGGAGACGGTTGAAGTCGCCACGGGAAAGGTGAGAATGTTCGCTGCCGAAGAGTGCGACTACAGCTATCGTCACAGCATCTTCAAACAGCCTGAGAATCGCGGAAAGTTCATCGTGACCCATGTGACCTATCGTCTCTCCACCGTCTTCCATCCCGATTTGAACTACAAAGCCACGCGCCGCGCTGTCGAAGAAAAACAGCCGGCGGACAAGCCTCTCACCGCCGACGACCTGCGCCGCATCATCATCGACGTGCGTCGCGAGAAACTCCCCGAGCCCGGCATCGTCGGCAGTGCAGGTTCCTTCTTCATGAACCCCGTGGTCAGCGAAGAAAAATTTGCCGAACTGAAACAGACTCACCCCGACGCTCCCGGCTATGCGGTCGAAGGCGGTGTCAAAGTTCCGGCAGGCTGGCTCATCGACACCTGCGGTTGGAAGGGTCGCACCGTCGGTCACGCCGGAGTCTGGGAAAAACAAGCCCTCGTGCTCGTCAATCGCGGCGGTGCCACGGGACAAGAGATTCAGCACCTCAGCCAACTCATTTGCGAAGACGTCAAGACGCGCTTCGGCATCGTCATCAAACCCGAAGTGAACTTTGTCGAAGGCGGGAAAATACTTTAATGAAACATGAAGTAAATATGTCAAGCGGATTGAAAGTCACTATCTTAGGCTCCGGAACCAGCGTGGGCGTTCCGCAGATTGGCTGCCCCTGCGCCGTCTGTCACTCTGACGACCCTCGCGACCGAAGATTGCGTGCCAGTGCTTTGTTGGAAACCGACGATGGGCGACGTCTCTTGATTGACTGCGGTCCCGACTTCCGGCAGCAGATGATGGGCGTGGATTTCCTGCCGCTTGACGGTGTGCTCTTCACCCACGAGCACTACGACCACACCGGCGGCATTGACGACCTTCGTCCCTTCACCCGCACAGACGACGGATTACCCCTCTTTGCCGACGAAAAGTGTGCGAAACACATCCGCGAGCGGTTGCCCTATCTCTTCCGCGAGCACCTCTATCCCGGCGTGCCCCGCATCCGCTTGGAAGTCGTGCAGCCCGGCGTACCGTTTGTGGTCGAGAACTTTTGGGAAGTCATGCCCATCCCCGTCATGCACGGCAAACTCCCCATCCTCGGTTTTCGCATTGGTTATTTTGCCTACATCACTGACATGACCGAAGTGCCCGACGACGGTCTCCGCCTCCTGCAGGGCGTGCGTTTCATGGTCGTCAATGCCCTCCGTGAAAAGCCGCACCCGACTCACCAAAGTCTGTCGCAGGCTCTGGACTTCGTGAAGCAAATGGGCGTTGAAAAAGCCTGGCTCACCCACTTTTCCCACGAAATCGGCTTTCACCGAGAAGTGCAGTCTCAGCTGCCGGATAACGTATATTTGACGTTTGACGGGCTGAGTTTCAGAATTTAATTGTAAGTTTGCTCCGAGAAAGGGCACTTTCCGTTCCGTTTCTCCCCATTTCTTTCTGCATTCTTTGCTTCAGCAGTGCGACATCTTTGCTTTCACGGTTGAGGGTTTAGTCCCTGTTGAAGAATAGTTTAGACCTTTTCATGAGAAGAAAGTTTTTCATCATAGCTTGGAGCGTTCTCGCTTTTCTTTTGTTGCTCGGCGTCTTCGTCACGTTCTGCATCAACCGCGGTTGGATTGGCTACATGCCCCCGATTGCCGAACTCCAGAATCCCATCAGCCGCTATGCTTCCCAAATCATCAGCGCCGACGGGCGTCTCATGGGAACTTGGTCGCGCAACGAGAACCGCGTGTTTGTCGATTACGACAGCATTTCCCCCTATCTCTTCGATGCCCTCGTCGCCACGGAGGACGTTCGCTTCTTCGAACACTCCGGCATTGACGTGCGTGCCTTGGGACGTGCTGTTGTCAAACGCGGACTCCTCGGACACAAAGAAGCTGGCGGCGGAAGCACCATCACGCAGCAGTTGGCAAAACAACTCTACTCCGAAGGCGCTGAATCCACCATGCAACGTCTGATGCAGAAACCCATCGAGTGGGTCATCGCCGTGGAACTCGAAAAAAACTACACGAAAAACGAAATCCTCACGCTCTACCTGAACTACTTTGACTTTCTGCACAATGCTGTCGGCATCAAAACGGCAGCAAACGTCTATTTCAGCAAGTCACCCGCCAAACTGACCCTCGCAGAGAGTGCGACGCTGATTGGTATGTGCAAGAATCCTTCCTACTATAATCCCGTCCGTGAACCCGAGCGTTGCCGCGAGCGCCGCAACGTTGTGCTGGCACAAATGGTGAAAGCCGGAACGCTTTCGCAGGAAGACTATGAAACCGTCTCCGCACAACCTCTCGAACTCCGTTTCCACCGAATCGACCACAAGGAAGGGCAGGGAACTTACATGAGAGAATATCTCCGCCGCATCTTGATGGCGTCGAAACCCAATCCCAAGGACTATCGCGACTGGCAGCGCCAGCAATACTATGAGGACTCGCTGATGTGGGAGACTGACCCGCTCTACGGTTGGTGCAAGAAAAATCACAAAAAGGACGGCTCCGACTATGACATCTACACCGACGGTTTGAAGGTTTATACCACCCTTGACTCCCGAATGCAGCGCTATGCCGAGGAGGCAGTGCAACGACAGGTGGGACGTAAACTCCAACCGCTCTTTGAATCCGAAAGACGGAGCAATCCCAACTTCCCTTATCACGTTTCCATCAAATCCGAGACCGTCAAACGCCGTCTTGACAAAGCCATGCGGCAAAGCGACCGCTACCGTCTGCTGACTGCCGAGGGTGCCACGGAAGAAGACATCAAACGCAGTTTCAACACGCCGACCGAGATGACGGTCTATTCTCTCCACGGCAGTGTCGATACGGTCATGACGCCGCTCGACTCCATCCGCTACTACAAAAAGTTCCTCCGCTCCTCCCTCGTTTCCATGGACCCTGCCACGGGGTATGTCAAGGCTTACGTCGGCGGATTGAACTATGCCTACTTCCAATATGACATGGCGATGGTCGGACGTCGTCAAATCGGTTCAACCATGAAACCTTTCGTCTATGCCATGGGACTTCAAGGCGGCATGACGCCCGAGACCACCATCCTCAACGAACAGAGAAGCTACGGCGGTTGGTGTCCCCGAAACGGCAGCCGTGCACGCTACGGCTCCATGGTGACGCTCAAGTGGGGATTGAGTCAGTCCAACAACTGGGTAACGGCGGGACTGATGTATGAGATTGACCCCACAGGTCAGGGACTCGTTCGTGACCTCCATGCACTCGGCGTGGCAAATGACAATCTCCAACCCTCCTTGCCTTTGTGTTTGGGTACTTGCGACATCACCGCCGGCGAACTTGCTTCTGCCTATACTGCTTTCGTGCAGAAAGGAATCCGTCGCGCTCCCATCCTCGTGACGAAGATTGAGGACAGCGAGGGCAATGTCCTGGCGGAGTTCACGCCGAGAACGAATGAGGTCTATAGCGAAGAGACTGCCTACAACATGATTGACATGATGAAGGCGGTCATTGACCACGGAACCGGACGCCGTTTGCGCTATGCCTTCCAGATGAAGGGGCCGATTGCGGGAAAGACCGGTACGACCAACGACAACTCCGACGGTTGGTTCGTGGGCTGTGTGCCCAAGCTTGTCACCGTTGTTTGGGTCGGCGGCGAAGAAAGAGACATTCATTTCTCTTCGACCGCCTCGGGTCAAGGTTCTGCCACGGCACTTCCCGTCTGGGCACTCTACATGATGAAGGTCTATCAAGACAAATCTTTGGGCTATGACCCGGAGGAGGACTTTGAAAAACCGGAATCCATGAAACGTCAGTACGTGGAGGGCGAAGGCGATGGCGAAGGCGGTGAAGAAGGTTCGGAAGGCGAGGGCAGTGACCTCATGAACGGAGACGCCGGCGGCGAAGCCACCCGAAGCAGTGCCGGAGAATCCTATTTTGAGTGACCCGGTTTCAAGTTTCAAGTCTGCAATCTTGTGATACAAAACTTTCTGATAAGTCCGGAATCTCCCAAAAATAGCACAATATATAAATATGAAATACGTAGCCATCATCCCGGCGCGATACGCGTCCACTCGTTTCCCTGCCAAACCCTTGGCGCTGCTGAACGGCAAACCCATCATTCAGCGGGTTTATGAACGTGTCGCCGAACAACTCGAGGAAGTCTATGTCGCCACTGACGACGACCGCATCTTCAGTGCCGTTGAAAACTTCGGCGGAAAAGCCATCATGACCTCCACATCGCATCGAAGCGGTACGGACCGTTGTCGTGAAGCATACGAACTCAGCGGCAGTCACGCCGATGTAATCATCAACGTGCAAGGCGACGAGCCTTTCATTCAAGCATCGCAACTTG
>JBJEAG010000198.1:0-7632 GCA_051868855.1 Alloprevotella sp.
GGGTTTTTGCAGGGTTTTTGCAGGGTTTTTGCAGGGTTTTTGCAGGGTTGCAAAAGGGTTGCAAAAGGGTTGCAAAAGGGTTGCAAAATGGTTGCAAAACGGTTGGCGAATGGTTGGCGGAGTGGAGGTCGTTTGCCTATTTCTCCGCCGTTCGCGGTCGGATGTCGATGATTTGAAGTTGGATGTCTCCCCGTTTGTGGGTGTTCTCTTCGATGGTGTAGCAGATGTCGAAGGACTGGCGCGTCTTGATGTAGCGTGCCTGCGAACTCTGCCCGAAGGCGATTCCGTTCATGACGTGGTTGCTCTTGTCGTCCACGAGTTCGAGTTTGATGTGCTCTTGTCCTCTGCCGACCACCTTGCTCGTGCCGTAGTCATAGACCTTCTTTGTGCAGAACACCGGCTTCTCGTTCATCGGTCCGAAGGGAGAGAAGCGTTTCAATTGTTGATAGAAGCGGAAGTTCACGTCCTTGAAGTCCAGAATTGCGTTGATGTCGATGCTCGCTTTGGTCTGTTCTTCGAGAATGTGGGCGGCGACGTAGGCTTCAAACCTTTCGCTGAACGCTTCCACGTTTTCAACTTTCAGCGTCAGCCCGGCGGCGTAGGTGTGTCCGCCGAAGTTTTCGAGCAGTTCCTCGCAACTCTGCACGGCTTTATAGACGTCAAAGCCCGAGACGGAACGCGCCGAGCCGGTCGCCATGCCTTCGCTGCAGGTCAGCACCACGGCGGGACGGTAGTACTGTTCCGTCAGTCTCGACGCCACGATGCCAATCACGCCCTTGTGCCAACTTTCGTTGTAGATGACGACGCTGCGGCGCTCCTCCATGTGGGGAATCTTCGCCGCCTGCTCCATCGCCTCCTCGGTGATTTGCTTGTCGAGGTCCTTGCGTGCTTCGTTATAGACGTTGATGTGGTGCGCCTTTTCCAGCGCGACGGGATAGTCCTTTTCGACCAAGAGTTCCACCGCCTCTTTACCGTTCTGCATTCTTCCCGAGGCGTTGATGCGGGGACCGATTTTGAAGACGATGTCGTTCATCGTCAGTTCCCTTTCCGTCAAGCCGCAGACCTCCACGATGGCACGCAAGCCAATGCTCGGGTTGGAGTTCAGACAGCGGAGCCCGTGGTAAGCCAGGATTCTGTTCTCTCCCATCACGGGGACGATGTCGGAGGCGATGCTGACGGCACACAAATCCAGCAGCGAAGTCAGTTTGTTGAACTCGATGCCGTTGTTGAGCGCAAACGCCTGCATGAATTTGAAACCCACGCCGCAGCCGGAGAGGTCCGTGTAGGGGTAGTGGTTGTCGTGGCGTTTCGGATTCAGAATCGCCGCCGCCTCGGGCAGCACGTCGTCCGGCACGTGGTGGTCGCAGATGATGAAATCCACGCCCAGCGACTTGGCGTAGGCGATTTCCTCCACCGCTTTGATGCCGCAGTCCAAGACGATGACGAGTTTCACACCGCTCTCCGCAGCCATTTCGATGCTTTTGTGGGAGATGCCGTAGCCTTCGTCGTAGCGGTCGGGAATGTAGTAGTCGATGTGGGAATAGAACTGTCGGAGGAACTTATAGACGAGTGCGACGGCGGTGCATCCATCCACGTCATAGTCTCCATAGACAAGGATTCTTTCCTTCTTTCCCATGGCTTCGTTCAGTCTGTCCACGGCTTTGTCCATGTCGTTCATGAGGAACGGGTCGTGGAGCGTGGTCAGTTGCGGACGAAAGAACTGCGTCACCTCCGCGGGTGTTCGCAAGCCTCTTTCGTGGAGCAGCCTTCCGAGAGCCGGATGAATGCGTGCCGCTGCTGCCAGTTCGGCAGCCTCTTCCGCGACCTTCGCATCGGGCTCTTCGTAGTTCCAATTGTAAATCATGGTTTTATATGTCTTTTTTTGATTGTCTGAATCCAGGGGAGTTGTGGGAGAGCGTGTCAAAATGAAGATTTGGGTTTCGCCCTCAAAGGTGTGTCTGAATGGTCAAGATGCAAGGCGCTGAGGCTGAGGGCGCAGGGAGTGTATTGAAATACATGACCAAGCCCGAAGCCGATAGCAACGCAGCGGATTGGCTGCCATGACACGCCGTTAATGCTCTAATTAAGGCGTAAAATTACGCATAAATTATGGATTATCTCGCATTTCTCGCCATTTTGCTCGTTTTGACGCTAAAACTCCCACGCTTTGGGAGTCGTCCTCCCACGCCTTGGGAGTCTTCCTCCCACGCTTTGGGAGTCATCCTCCCACGCCTTGGGAGTCGAACTCCCACGCTTTGGGAGTCTTCCTCCCACGCCTTGGGAGTCTTCCTCCCACGCCTTGGGAGTCAACCTCCCACGCCTTGGGAGTCAAACTCCCACGCCCTTTGGGAGTCAAACTCCCAACCCCTTTGGGAGTCGAAATGACGTTACAAAAAGTCCGACAAACCTTGCGGTTCATCGGACAGTCTTTTTTGTTTCGCCGTCGTTGGCTTTGGCTTTGGCTTTTGCGCCGTCGTTGGCTTTGGCGTTGGCTTTGGCTTCAGTCGAAGCGGGAGCGACCGCAGAGGATTCGGAGGCGGTTCTTCACGGCTTTGCCGATGTTTTTCACTTCGCCGTGGCGGAGGCTCAGCCAGAGTTGCTCGAAGGAGCGTGCCACCTTGATCCACGGGTGTCCCCAGCCTTGGATGCGGAAGAAGCGGTGCTTGTAATCGACGTTCTCGATGACGTAGCGCGGGTGGCGGAGCGGGAAGTCCATTTCGTGGGACTTCATCTCGAAGATTCGGCGATAGGTTTTCGGCAACGTGGCGTTCGTTCCGCTGAGGTGCACTCCCTCGCCGCAGGCACCGAGGTTCTGGATGAGATTGACGCGCGGCACGATGGACAAACCGTTTTGGAAGAACATCGCCGCGTGGAAGATGGTCTCGTAGTATGCCTTTCCCAATCTCTTGTGGTAGCGACAGAAGTCGATGAAGTTCACCTGCTGCTTGCGGTCGCGAATGTAGGCGTCGAGTTGGTGGAGGTTATATTCGTCTTCGAGGAAGCCGTAGTGCTCGTCCCATTGGTCGATGACCCTTCGCCAAGACGCCCAGCCCGAGATGCTGAAGACGGAGGAGAAGAAGTAGTCGTAGGGGCAGTCCTTGGTGACCTCATCGACGTTGAGTCCGCAGACCATGCTGATTCGTTGGTCGTCTTCGTAGCGGTCCAGCATTTCTTTGCAGAAAGAGAAGAACGTGAGGCTCGGGATGTCGTCGTCTTCGAGGACGATGCACTTGTCGGTCAGCGAGAACGCCCATTTCTGGGAGAGGAACTCGCTCGGGTCGCAGCCGCGATTGACTTCCTGATAGTTCCGGTGTACCTCGCAGGGCCAGTCGATGTTTTCGACGACGCGGCGGCAGGCTTCGAGTTTCGGAACGTCGGCTTCGTTGCGCGGTCCGTCCTGATAGAGGAGGAGACGTGCCGGTTTCGCCTTTCGCACTTGCTCGAAGACGGCGGCGAGGGCGTCGGGGCGGTTGAAGAAAAGAATGAGAACGGAAATGTCCATGGGAAAATGAGTGTCAGAGGTGAATGAATCAGAGTTGAAGATTCTCAAGATAGAAAACAGCGTGTCCGCCTCGCTTTTCGGGCGGCGGGGGAGTCATGTAGTCCTTGTAGAGGTCGCGGAGATAGGCGTCGGAGTCGGCGGGCGCGAGGAACTCCTCGCCTTCAAAGGAGATGCGGGTGAGCGGGAAGACCACCTCGGTGCGGTGCATGATTCCGTAGCCGTTGTTGTTCAACGTGTTGGAGAAATATTCCCCTTTCATGCGTCCCAGACACGCCAGTTTCCATAGCGTCTTGAAGTAGAAGCGCTTCGCGGCGAAGTAGAAGAGTTCTGCCGTGGCACGCCAAGAGTAGTAGTGCTGACTGTTGAGGATGGCATTGCTTCGGCAGTAGCCTTTGGTGACGCGTTTGATGAACGGGCGCGAAACGGAAGGGTAGGGCATCATGGGGAAGACATCGACGAAGAGTCCCTTGCCGTAGGGGCGGGTGAAGTCGTCGGCGCCTTCGACGAGGAAGGAGTTGTTGTCGCGTACCTTATATATAGGAGTGCGCAAATCCTTGTCCGTGGCGGGCGATTGCAAGGTCAGTCCTTCCGGTAGGTCTTTGCGGCAAGCCTCTTCGAAGCGCGGGATGTCGGTGAGGCGGATGGCGATGTCGATGTCGTCGTCCCAAGGGATGAAGCCGCCGTGGCGCACGGCGCCCAGTAGCGTGCCGCCGTCCAGCCAGTAGTCTATGCCGTTCTTGATGCAGACTTGGTGGATGGCGCGGAGAATCTCCAGTTGTCGGAGTTGCACCGCGCGGCGGTGGCGTTCGAGGAAGTCGGAGAGAGGATTAGCCAAGGTGAAAAGAGGTTTTGGAGATGTGAGAGAAAGATTTCGTTTCTTCGCGGTGTCAGACGGTCTGACGTTTGACGTCAATGACCTGTCCGGTGTAGTTCGCCTTCAGACAGCGGACGGTGGCTTCCGCCACGGTCTTCGATTGCAACAGCGTGTCGTCCGGTTCGACGCCGAAGTTTTTGACGCGCATGGGAGTCTTTGTGCGTTCGGGGTTGATGCAATTGATGCGGATGCCGGCGGGTTCCCATTCCTGCGCCACGGCTTGGACGAAGTTCACGATGGCGGCTTTGGTGGAAGAGTAGATGCTGTAGAAAGCCCTGCCGCGGGTGTAACTGCTCGAAGTGAAGAAGACCAGCATGCCTTTCGTGGCTTGGAGGAAAGGATAGGCGGCAAGCGCCACGTTCACCGTGCCGAAATAGTTGGTGCGCACGGCGTTCTCAATCGTGGCATAGTCCATCGTGACCAGCGGCTCTTTGTTCAGAATGCCTGCGGTGGCAATGACGAAGTCGATGCGCCCTTCCTTCTCGGCGACCTCGCGGAGTGCGCGTTCCACGTCCTCGCGCCGTCCGACGTCGGTTCCGGTGAGGGAGCGGGAGAAGGCGTGCACGCGGCAGCCTCTTGCGCTGAGTTCGTCGGCGGTGTCTTTTCCGATGCCGTAGGAACCTCCGAAGACCACTGCCACTTTTCCTTCAAAGTCCTTTTCGGATGCTTCCTCTTCCGTCGGCGCGCTCATGCCGCGCAGTTGGAAAAGTTTGTCGAGCAGGAACGTGTCCTCTTTGTAGGTCAGCTTCATGTTGCTCTCTTCGCCGCGGACGAGGAAGACTTTCTCTTCGGGAAGATAGTTCACGACCACGCCGCAGTCGTCGGTGACTCGGAAGTTCGGGTCTTGGAGCGCGAGTTCGTAGGCTCGTCGGATGGTGGAGAGTCGGAAAGCTTGCGGTGTCTGTCCGCGTTGCAGTTTCGAGCGGTCGGGAATCGTGGCGATGTGGTCGCCGTCGGTTTCGATGATGGTATCGACGGCGGGAACGGTGACGTCGATGGCAGTGTACGTCAGCAGTGCTTCGCAGACGTCGTTGATGATTCGCTGGCTCACCAGCGGGCGGACGGCGTCGTGGAAAATGAGGTTCACCTCTTCTTCTCCCTCGTAGGCTTGAATCGCGCTCAGGCTGGAGAAATATCTTTCCTTTCCGCCTTTCAGAATCTTCTTCACCTTCTTCCAGCGGTTCCGCAGCACCATGTTTTCCATGTCAGCCACGAAGAAAGGGTTGGAGACGAGGGCAATCTCGTCGATGTGGGGATTGCTCTCGAAGGCATCCACGGTGTGTTCGACGACCATTTTGCCTGCCACCTTGAAGAACTGTTTGGGCGTGCTCAGCCCCAAGCGGCTGCCGGTGCCGCCGGCGAGGATGATGGCGATGTTTCTAATCATGTCGATGAAAGTTTGCTGTCCCTTGGTAAAGGAAATATGCTTCCTTAAAAAAGGTTTAATCTTCCTCGAATAAGGACTGATATCTCCTCAAAAAGGGATTAGTCTGTTCGTCAGATAAGGCAAAGGTAGGGTTTTTCGCTTACTTGAACTTGCTTTACGTAAAAAAACCTTACCTTTGCTTCCGTTCCTAACCGCTTTTAGGGGTGTCGCACGGCGAAAAAGCGTGCGAAATCCTCTTCATCTTTTAGAACGTCCTTTTTATATATGACACATGTTCTCTCTGCGGCAAGCGCCCGCATCAGAAAGACGCTTACCGCTCTCCTCCTCTCCTCCCTTTTCCTCTCCCTCAGTGCGCAAACCGCCGACACCGACTGGTCGGACTATCAGCCCAAGCGCGAGTTCCGCGGCGCCTGGATTCAAGCCGTCAACGGGCAGTTCCTCGGCATGAGCCGCGACGTCATGCAGCAGAACCTGACGAACCAACTCGACGAACTCCAACGCTGCGGCATCAACACCATCATCTTCCAAGTCAGAGTTGAAGGCGACGCCCTCTATGCTTCCGAGAAAGAACCCTGGAGCCGCTTCCTCACGGGACGGCAGGGCACGCCGCCGAACCCCTATTGGGACCCCTTGCAGTGGATGGTCGAGCAGTGCCACCAGAGAGGCATGGAACTCCACGCCTGGATTAATCCCTTCCGCGCCAAGACCAAAGGCACGAAGGAGTTGGCGGTGACGCATCAGTATGCCCGCCACCCCGAACGCTTCTTTGAATACGACGGTCTCTACCTCTTCGACCCCGGTATGCACGAAAACAGAACCTACATCTGCTCCGTCGCTGCCGACATTGTTCGCCGCTATGACGTGGACGGTTTTCACATCGACGACTACTTCTATCCTTATCCTGCCGCCGGCATGGAGATTCCCGACGATGCCACCTACCAAGCCAACCGCAACGGCATCAGCAACCGCGACGACTGGCGACGCTACAACGTGAACCTCTTCATCAAGATGCTGCAAGACTCCATCCACAGCGTCAAACCGTGGGTCAAGTTCGGCGTTTCGCCCTTCGGCATCTACCACAACCAAAAGGAGGGCAGCAACCTCCCCGGTTCCAAGACGTCGGGTTTGCAGAACTACGACGACCTCTACGCCGACGTGCTCTTCTGGATAAACCAAGGCTGGGTCGATTACACCGTGCCGCAGATTTATTGGGAAATAGGGCATCGCGCCGCGGACTACGACGAACTCATTCACTGGTGGAGCCGCTTTGCCGGCGGGCGTCCGCTCATCATCGGTCAGGACGTCGAACGCACCGTCCGCGCCGCCGACCTGAAGAATCCCTCCGTCAGCCAGATGCCCGAGAAGTTCCGTTTGCAGCGCACGCTGCGCGGCATTCAAGGTTCCTGTCTGTGGTACTCTGCCGCCGTCGTTCGCAACGAAGGCAACTTCGCCTCCGCCTTGAAGAGCAAGTATCACCGCACCCCCGCCTTGCAGCCCCTCTTCCCCTTCCTCGACGACAAGGCGCCGGGCAAACCGCGCAAGGTGAAACCCGTCTGGACCGCCAAAGGCTACTATCTCTTCTGGACCGAGCCCAAGGGCAAGACCGAGATGGACAAGGCGAAACAGTATGTCGTCTATCGCTTCCCCGCCGGCGCGAAGATTGACCTCTACGACGCCTCCGCCATCGTCGCCATCACCTCGCAGTGTCACTTCCGCCTGCCCTACACCAAAGGCAAGGAGAAATACACCTACGTCGTCACCGCCCTCGACCGACTCCAAAACGAGTCCAAGCCCGTCAAGGTCAAAGTGAAGTTGTGAGGCGTATATATATAATAAGGTATATAAGATACATAAAAACGATTAGACAGT
>JBJEAG010000198.1:7732-10410 GCA_051868855.1 Alloprevotella sp.
TTCCAAAATGAAAGTACTCAAGTTCGGAGGGTCGTCCGTCGGTTCGCGCGAGGGCATTCTTCATGTCAGAGATATTGTCAGCCGGACAGAGCGTCCGGTGGTTGTGGTGGTTTCTGCGCTCGGCGGCGTGACCGACCGACTCATCGCTTTGATGAAACAGGCTGCCGACGGCGATGAAACCTACGAGCAGGAACTCGCTGCGCTCGAGGAGCGTCACCGCCGAATGGTGGACGACGTGATTGCCGAGGCAAAGCGCCCCGCGTTGCTTGAACGTCTCGAAGTGCTCCTCGCGGAACTCCGCAGCATCCTCCACGGCGTCTTCCTCATTCGCGACCTCACGCCCAAAACCTCCGACGTCATTGTGGCGTATGGCGAACGCCTCTCCTCGCTCATCGTCGCCGATTTGTTGGACGGCGCTCGACACCTTGACTCGCGCCATCTCATCAAAACCGCGCGGCAGGGCGAGAAACACGTCGTCGATTTCAACGAGACCAACCGTCTCGTTCGTGAAAGAATGGCGGAACTGCTGCCGGTGACCGTCATGGGCGGCTTCATCTCCTCCGACGTCACCTCCGGCGTCACCACCAACCTCGGTCGCGGCGGGTCAGACTACACTGCCGCCATCGTCGCCGCAGCCCTCGACGCCGAAGCGTTGGAAATCTGGACCGACGTCGATGGCTTCATGACCGCCGACCCGCGCATCATCCCCAACGCCTTCACCATCGACGCGCTGTCCTACGCCGAAGCCATGGAACTCTGCAACTTCGGCGCGAAGGTGGTCTATCCGCCCACCATCTATCCCGTTTGCAGCAAGAACATTCCCATCTTCGTCAAGAACACGTTCTGCCCCGACGCCAAAGGCACCGTCATCAGCAGCGAAGCCGAGCAGAGCAACCGCCCCATCCGAGGCATCTCCTCCGTCGCCGAGACTGCCATGGTCACCGTCAGCGGACCTTCCATGGTCGGCGTGATTGGCGTGAACCGCCGCATCTTCACCACGCTCGCCGCGGGTCACATCTCCGTCTTCATGGTGGCGCAGAACTCCTCCGAGACCAGCACCTCCATCGGCATGACGCCGCGCGAAGCCCGCAGAGCCTGCGAACTGCTCGACGCCGAGTTTGCTCGTGAAATAGCCGACGGCGCCATGAACCCCGCAGCTCTGGCTGACAATCTCGCCAGTGTCGCCGTCGTCGGCGAACGCATGCGCCGCTGGCCCGGCATTGCGGGAAAACTCTTCTCCGTTCTCGGGCGCAACGGCATCAGCATCTCCGCCGTTGCCATGGGCGGTCAGGAACTCAACCTCTCCTTCGTCGTCGAACGCGACAATCTGAAGAAAACGCTGAGCGTGCTCCACGACAGCCTTTTTCTCAGTGAGCACGAAGACCTCCACCTCTTCGTGTGCGGAACTGGAACGGTGGGGGGAAGCCTCTTGTCCCAAATCGAGGCACAGCGCGAGAAACTGATGAAGGAACGCGGCGTGCGTCTCCGCGTCACCGGCATCAGCGGAAGCCGGCAAGCGGTTTTTGACCGTGAAGGCATAGACCTTTCAAACTATAAGTCCCTCCTTTCGCAAGCCACGGAGGGCGGCGTGGAGTGCATGGTCGAGCACATCAAAGAGATGAACCTCTTCAACTCCGTCTTCGTCGATTGCACGGCGTCGCCGGAGGTGGCGTCGCACTATGAGGAACTCCTACAGCGCAACGTGAACGTCGTTGCCGCCAACAAGATTGCGGCATCTTCGGACTATGAAAACTACGCCCGTCTCAAGCACATCGCTCGCGACAAAGGCGTCAAGTTCCTCTTCGAGACCAACGTCGGCGCCGGGCTTCCCATCATCAACACCATCAACGACCTCCTCAGTTCCGGCGACCACGTGCTCCGCATCGAAGCCGTCTTGAGCGGTACGTTGAACTATGTCTTCAACACCCTCTCCGCCGACATTCCCCTCAGTCGGGCGGTGCGTCTCGCCCAGGAGAACGGCTACAGCGAGCCCGACCCGCGCATCGACCTTTCGGGAAAGGACGTGGTTCGGAAACTGGTCATCTTGGCGCGTGAGAGCGGCTATCGCGTCGAGTTCGACGAAATTGCCCGCGAACTCTTCATCCCCGCCGCTTTGTTTGAAGGCACGTTGGACGACTTCTGGCGCGAACTTCCGCAACAGGATGCCCGCTTCGAAGCGGAGCGGCAACGCTTGGAGCGCGAACACAAACGCTGGCGCTTTGTCGCGAAGTGGGAAGACGGAAAGGGCAGCGTCGGTCTGCGTGAATTCGACATGGGACATCCGTTCTACGAACTCGACGGTTCGAACAACATCCTGCTGCTGACGACGGAGCGCTATCGCGAATATCCGATGCTGATTCAAGGCTACGGCGCAGGCGCTGCCGTCACCGCCGCCGGCGTTTTCGCCGACATCATGCGTGTGGCAAACTGACGCCGTTCGATTTTTGGGAAAATATGAAGCAGGCGGGGCGAGCAATCGTCCCTTTGGAAAATACGAAGCAGGCGGGGCGAGCAATCGTCCCGCCTTTCTGCAGCCTGTGATTTAGTTCTCGACAGTTTTTTGCCAGTCTTTTGCCACCCATTGTACAACCTTGAACACCCCTTGGCAAACCCTTGGCAAACCCTTGCCGAAATATTGTCTCTTTGTCTCTTTGTCTCTTTGTCTCTTTGACTCTTTG
>JBJEAG010000199.1:0-2199 GCA_051868855.1 Alloprevotella sp.
GGACGCATCACCGCCAAAAACACAGTTTCTGACTACTTCCCCGTGGAACAAGACTACGGCTACTCCGTTTTCTCCACTGTTTTCCACACTGAATGGAAAGGAAAAAAACTCAACATCATTGACTGTCCGGGTTCCGACGATTTCGTGGGAGCAGCGCTCACCGCACTCAACGTGACTGACACTGCCGTACTTCTCATCAACGGTCAGTTCGGTCCTGAAGTGGGAACGCAAAACCATTTCCGCTACACCGAAAAACTCAAAAAACCTGTCATCTTCCTCGTCAATCAACTCGACAGCGAAGCGTGCGACTATGACGGCATCATCGAACAACTGCAGATGAACTACGGTTCCAAAGCCATTCCCGTGCAGTATCCCGTTGTCACCGGTCCCGGCTTCAACTCTCTGATTGACATCATTCTCATGAAGATGCTCGTCTTCAAGGAAGAGGGCGGCGAACCCGAACTTTGCGACATTCCCGCTTCCGAAATGGAACGCGCACAGGCTCTTCACAAAGAACTGGTTGAAGCTGCCGCCGAGAACGACGAGACACTCATGGAGAAGTTCTTCGAGACCGAACAACTCACCGAGGACGAAATGCGCGAAGGCATCCGCAAAGGCATGGTGACCAGAAGCATCTATCCCATCTTCTGCGTCTGCGCTTCCAAGAACATGGGCGTCGGTCGTCTCATGGAGTTCCTTGGCAACGTCGTTCCCTTCGTGGATGAAATGCCTGCCGTCCACAACACCCGCGGCGTCGAAGTCCCCCTTGACCCGAACGGACCTCTCTCCATCTATTTCTTCAAGACCGGCGTGGAGCCTCACATTGGTGAAGTGCAATATTTCAAAGTTATGAGCGGTACGCTCCACGAAGGCGACGACCTCACCAACTCCGACCGTGGCTCCAAGGAACGTCTCAGCCAGATTTTCGTTTCTTCCGGTGCCAACCGCGAGAAAGTTGCTGAACTGAGTGCCGGCGACATTGGCTCCACCGTGAAACTCAAGGACGTTCGCACAGGCAACACGCTCAACGGAAAGGATTGCGACAACCGTTTCAATTTCATCAAATATCCTAACCCCAAATACACTCGCGCCATCCGTGCCGTCAATGAAGCAGAAACCGAAAAGATGATGGCAGCCCTCAACCGCATGCGTCAGGAAGACCCGACTTGGGAGGTTGAGCAGAGCAAGGAACTTCGTCAGATTCTGGTGCACGGACAGGGAGAGTTCCACCTCCGCACCTTGAAATGGCGTCTCGAAAATCTTGACAAGATTAACGTGGAGTTCTATCCGCAACGCATTCCTTATCGCGAAACCATCACCCGTGCCGCCCGCGCTGACTATCGTCACAAGAAGCAGAGCGGTGGCGCCGGACAGTTCGGCGAAGTTCACCTCATCGTTGAACCCTACAGCGACGGCATGCCCGACCCCGAAGTTTATCGTTTCGGCGGACAGGAAATCCGTGTTTCCATCAAGGGCAAAGAAGAAGTGCCTCTCGAATGGGGCGGTAAACTCGTCTTCATCAACTCCGTGGTCGGCGGTGCCATCGACAGCCGCTTCATGCCTGCCATCCTGAAGGGTATTATGAGCCGCATGGAGCAAGGTCCTCTCACGGGAAGCTATGCTCGCGACGTTCGCGTCGTGGTTTATGACGGTAAGATGCACCCGGTTGACTCCAACGAACTTTCCTTCATGCTTGCCGGACGCAACGCCTTCAGCGCAGCCTTCAAGGAAGCCGGTCCGAAGATTCTCGAACCCATCTATGATGTGGAAGTCTTCGTTCCCGCCGACAAGATGGGTGACGTGATGAGTGACCTTCAGGGACGCCGCGGCATGATTGTCGGAATGAGCAGCGAGTCCGGCTATGAGAAACTCCAAGCCAAGGTGCCTCTCGCAGAGATGGCAAGCTACTCCACTTCGCTCAGCTCCCTCACCGGCGGACGTGCTTCCTTCATCATGAAGTTTGCAAGCTACGAACTCGTGCCCGGTGACCTTCAGGCAAAACTCATTGCCGACTTCGAGCAGGAACAAGCAGCCGAGAAGTAATTCCCTCATTCATATTTATAAAAAACGGAGAGCGCCGCGCGGCGCTCTCCGTTTTTAGGTGGTTGTGGATGCAGATGAACGAAAAGTTTCCATGTTATATGTTTATATTGCTGTCCGGTAAACGGTCTTAATGAATTGAATACGTTGATGTTTGTG
>JBJEAG010000200.1:0-2197 GCA_051868855.1 Alloprevotella sp.
ATCTCTCTTTACTTTCTGTCCCCTTCTTTACCCTTCTTTACTTTCCCCTTCACCCTTCCTTGCACCCCTTTCCTTACTCTCTAATTTTCAAATAGTTGAGTGGAATGCGTATTATGTTAAATTTTTCTACTTTGCAGTTAAATGCTTATTTTCAATCATTTATCCTATGTTTCACTTCTTTTTTTGTTGTCGCCATTTTCTCTGTTTCTGCCCTTTTCCCGTTGTCTGCGCTGCCCCTATTTCCTGTTCTTTTCCTGTTGTCACCGTTGCCTCTGTTCACCTCCATCTTTTCGTTGTCTTTCTCACTCTGTCTCCCGATTCTTTTCCTTGCCTTCATTTCCTTCTCGTTGTCTTCATTCGCTTTCCTCATTCTCTTGCTCTTTCCATTCTCATTCTCCTTTCCGTTGTTTTTTCCGATTCTTGTTCACCCAAAAAAACTGTTGTTTTCTCATATTTTGCGGTTTTTCATGAACAACATGTTTTCCACGGTTAACAGGGAGGATATGAACACGTAAACCGTTAAAAAATAGAGAAATTTGCGGGTGGGGGGGTATTTAAATCGAAAAAAATTAGAGATAAAATTTGTGGAATTAAGAGGAATAGATACCTTTGTGCCGTAATCCTCAAACCGAACGGAATTTGTCCGACACTTTTTCCGTCTCCAACCAAAACAGGGTGAAGGGGGATACAAAATAATGGAACAATCATTTCATGCCGTGAAGAGAGAATCTTTCAAGCATCCAATTTTCAAGATTGTTGCGTTCAGAAAACATAAAGAGTTGTTAGTCAGCGCATTGCAATAGTCGCTCTGACAAGGCTCAGAATTGCGCCGACTTAAAGAAAGTATCCTCAAACTTTCGCTTTCCGAAGTCATTAATAAACCCCCTCCAGGGGGACATCACCACACATTCTCGGTCCATTCGTCACTCCGCTGAGGATGACTTGAAAACCGTTGATAATAAAATAGTTTTGATTAGCGACGAACGCCATATAAAGTCCGAAACCGGATTTGTAAACGATTCCGAGATGCTTTCTCGACGGAATCGAACGGTGGCGCGTTGGTATGTGCTCACCGTGCCGCCCTCGCGCTTTCGTCCCACGGTGGCTTCCGCTGTCAAGGGCTTGGAAGCAGAGGCTGAGCGTCGCATCCGAGAGAACGAAACACCCCTTGAGTTTTTTGCTCCCACCTGTGTGGAGGTGCGAAAAGTTCGCGGTAAGCTGGTTCACACCGACCGTCCGCTGCTTTTCAACTACGTTTTCATTCATGCTTCTGAGAATGAGATATTTCGCATGAAGCGCGACCTGCCCACCTACAATTTTCTACCTCGCGTGAACGACGGTCAGGGTTATCATTTTCCCTACCTCTCCGACCAAGAAATGCAGCGTCTTCGCTGGATGTCGGAGGTCTTCCGCGAAGGACTTCCCGTCTATCAACCCGAAACCGACTTTCTCTCTCCCGGCGACCGGGTTCGCATCATCAACGGTGCAATGAAGGGCTTTGAAGCAGAAGTGGCGGTGCAGCCCGGCGGTGGAACGAAAAATGTGGTAGTCAGAGTGTTAGACTGCATGTGGGTGCCTCTTCTGAACGTCGGTCCTGAGGACTATGAAGTCATTTCCCTTCGCAACGACGGTCGCCGCATCTATTCCAACCTCGACAATCCCCGCCTCTCTGAGGGGATTCACGAAGCACTGCTGCGTTTTCACCGCGACGCCGTCACCCCCGAGGATCTCAGTTTGGCGAGCGAAATCATTCGGAAATATGCGCAGTTGAAACCCGAGACAGACGTGTTGCGCTGCAAGCTCTACTCCTTGTTGCTCCCTGCCTACCTCGTTTTGCAGGACACGCACTACGGCAGTCTCCTTTCCTCCATCACCTCCCAACTCGCTGATTTGAAGGGAGGTCAGTCACATCTCCTCTTGTTGACGACCCTCTTCGGTTGCACCGGCGACCCTCGTTTTCGCGACTTGTTCAAAGAAAGAACAGCCGATTGGGATGCAGCCACTGCGGGCAAATCCCGCCAGACGATTCTCCGCCGCTTGGCGTCCTACGACCAAGTCTATCTCCGTTGATTTTCATCACTTCCCCTCTAACCTGCATTATTCATACTCGTTCCTACTGCAAGGCCTAACTGACAGCACCTTAGCGTGGTGCTCGCTCTTCCTCTTTGAAAGTAGGATTTACTACATTCTGCATCGT
>JBJEAG010000201.1:0-2193 GCA_051868855.1 Alloprevotella sp.
CGGGCTTGCAGCCCTCACCATCCGGCTGAGAAAACTTTTACCGGACAGCAATAATCGTAAAATATGATTGTCCTGTAGGGACGCGATTCATCACGTCCGCCCTGCACGTGAAAATCTACGAAGAGCATGTACCGTACGGCAGAAAGCATTTTGCATCAAGCGCAAGGGGTAGATTTCTGTTTTTGTTTTTCCGGCTGACACGGGGTTTGCAGGTGTTCCGTAAATTTCTGTTTTGTTTCTCCGGCTGACACAGGCTTTCCCCAGTGACATCAGGGCAATCCTCACCCACTTTTTTCATCGGTTGATTGTTCCATTCCTCCACGATTTTCACTCAGATTGCAGAAAATGTGAGGAATAGGGGGTAAAGAACTAACATTTTTTTTGGAAAAATTTGGAGAAGAACTGATTCCTTTCTTATCTTTGCACCGCAAAGACTAGGTTTAGGCTCTTTTCGCAGCGAAACAAGGCCTGAATCGCTCCACGCAAAGAGTCCCTCAACAGACTCGAAGAAAGCTACTTAATCGACTATGGCAACGTACGAGACGGAGTAGTATCAACTGAAAATTGGAACAAATAACTTTTTAAGTATTCAAATCATTACATTATGAAAAAATTGATGATGGCCTTGGCTTTTGTGGGTCTTTCCACCGGAGCCGCTATGGCACAGGACACTGAAGTGCCTGTCAAGAAGTACAGTGTTGCCACCAACTCTTTCTGGGCTAACTGGTTCGTGAGCGTCGGTATGGATGCTAACGCCTTCTACAGCTCTCAAGAGCAAGGTGTAAACAAGAACCCGTTCAGCACCAAGCGCGGCGCGCTCGGTTTTGACGTAGCAGTGGGCAAATGGTTCACTCCCGGCATCGGTCTTCGCACCAAGTTCGAAGGCATCTGGGGCAAGCAGGTGAACACCTCTGAGAACCATCCTCTCTTCACTTCCGTGAACATCCACGAGGACGTGATGTTCAACCTCTCCAACATGCTCTTCGGCTACAACGAAAAGCGCGTGTGGAACTTCATTCCCTACGTTGGTATCGGTTGGATTCGCAACTGCTCCGGCAACAGCCACGACATCTCTTATCACTTCGGTCTTCTCAACAACTTCCGCGTGAGCAAGCGCATCCAGATCTTCGCAGACGTCAACGTTGCTGCTGCTGAAGGTTCTCTCGACTGCGCACCCGTTGATGTTTACAGCAACTACGACAAATTCCAGGCTCGTCACTGGGACAAGAAGCTCGGTGTCAGCGTAGGTGTGACCTACAACCTCGGCAAGTGCACTTGGGACAAGGTGCCTGACGTAGATGCTCTCATGGCAATGAACAAAGAGCAGATCGACGCTCTCAACGCCAGCATCAAGGAACAGCAGGATGAAAACGCTCGCCTCCGCGACCTCCTCGCAAAGCAGAAGCCCTCTACTGTTGAGAAAGTTGTTGAAACCAAGACTCAGCTCGTCGGAACTGCTGCAAGCGTATTCTTCAACATCAACTCCGCTAAGGTTGCCAGCCGCAAGGACCTCGTAGCCGTGAAGGAACTCGCTGAATATGCTAAGGCTAACAACGCTAAGATCGTCGTAACCGGCTACGCCGACAGCAAGACCGGTAGCGCTGCCTACAACCAGGCTCTCTCTCAGAAGCGTGCTGACACCGTGGCTGCCGAACTCGTCAAGATGGGCGTGAACCGCGACAACATCGTGACTGAAGCCAAGGGTGGTGTAGATAACCTCTCTCCGTTCTCCTACAACCGCCGTGCCACTGTGAAGGTTCAGTAATATCTTCGCTGTCACACATATAAAAAAGAATGCAGTCCTTCGGGGCTGCATTTTTTTTGTTTCACGCAGATTCCGCAGAATAAAAAGGAAGCTTTTGTTTCACGCAGAGTCCGCAGAATAAGAAGGATTTTTTAGAACACGAATTACACGAATCAAGCGAATATTTTAGTCTCACGCAGAATCCGCAGAATATGAAGGATTTTTTAGAACACGAATTGAACGAATCAAGCGAATATTTTAGTCTCACGCAGAATCCGCAGAATATGAAGGATTTTTTTAGAACACGAATTGAACGAATCAAGCGAATCGAGCGAATTTACGCCGACTCTTTGCCCCTTTGACCCTTTTGTCTCTTTGTCTCTTTGACCATTTTGACAAAAACCGGATTAAACCCCTTGAAGAGTATGTGGGGCAAAGCCCTGGTGTCA
>JBJEAG010000202.1:0-2191 GCA_051868855.1 Alloprevotella sp.
GTTCCCGTGAGTTTCATGGGCGGCACCACGGGCACCTTCTATACCCAGTTTGGGCTTACCATGGCTGTGGCGGTGGCCATCTCGCTGCTCAATGCCATGACGCTCAGTCCGGCCCTCTGTGCCCTTATCCTGCGTCCAAGAGCCAATGTGGAGACAGGCGAGAAGGCGGGATTTTCCGACCGTTTCCACTATGCCTTCAACCGTTCGTTCAGACATCTGCAACGAAAATACATGGGCGGCGTGTCACGCCTGTTGCATCATCCGTATGCAGCGGTGGGGAGTGTTGTTGCAGCCTGCGCCTTGCTTGTGCTGCTGATGAACACCACCAAGACAGGACTGGTGCCGCAGGAAGACATGGGCACCATCAACGTGAACGTGCAAGCCGCGCCGGGCACCAACCTCGAAGAGACGGGGCGCATCATGGACCGCGTCGAAGAAACCATCAAAGACCTGCCGCAAATCAGAATCTACTCGCGCATCACCGGAAAAGACGCCGTCCACAACCAGTCCGCTTCTGCCGGCTCCTTCACCATACGTCTGAAAAACTGGAAGGAACGAACAGGGAAAGGCGACGACGTGAACTCCGTCATGGAGGAAATCTATTGGCGCACGGAGGGCATCAACTCCGCCACCATCCGTGTCTCCACGCAGCCGATGATTTCCGGCTACGGCAACAGCAACGGCTTTGAACTCTACGTCCAAGACCACAAAGGCGGCACCGTGGACGAACTGCTCGCGAACACGAAATTGCTGATTGATGCCATCAACCAACGTCCCGAAATTTCCCGCGCCTATACCACCTTCGCCAACAACTATCCGCAATACATGGTCGAAGTCGATGCCGCCCGCTGCAAACAGCACGGCGTGTCGCCCACCGATGTGCTGGAGACGCTTTCGGGCTATGTCGGCGGCAGTTATTCCAGCAATCTGAATCGTTTCACGAAACTCTACCGCGTCATGGTGCAGGCTTCGCCGGAGTATCGTTTGGACACCGAAGCACTCGACGGCATCTACGTGAGAAACGGCTCCGGCGAGATGTCGCCCCTCTCGCAGTATGTGCGTCTGACGAAGGTCTATGGCTCGGAAAGTCTGACGCGCTTCAACCTCTTCCCCGCCATCAGCGTCTCCGGCGTGCCCGCCGACGGCTACAGTTCCGGTCAAGCCATCCAAGCCATTCGCGAAGTGGCAGGTGAGGTACTGCCCGAGGGCTACGGCTACGAGTTTGGCGGAATGTCGCGCGAGGAAGCCTCCACGGGCAACGCCACTGCGTTGGTCTTCATCGTTTGCATCGTGTTCATCTATCTCATTCTTTGTGCGCTCTACGAAAGTCTGTTCATTCCCTTTGCCGTGATTCTGTCCGTTCCCATCGGGCTGATGGGCAGTTTTCTCTTCGCCAAGTGCTGGGGGCTGGAGAACAATATATATATGCAGACCGGACTCATCATGCTCATCGGTTTGTTGGCGAAGACAGCCATCCTCCTCACCGAGTATGCTTCCGAGCGCCGTCGCCAAGGCATGAGTCTCGGCGCTGCGGCACTCTCCGCCGCCAAGGTTCGCCTGCGCCCCATTCTGATGACTTCGCTGACCATGGTGTTCGGCATGCTCCCGCTGATGTTTGCCCACGGTGCGGGCTCCAACGGCAACAAATCCGTCGGCGTCGGCACGGTCGGCGGCATGCTCTTCGGCACGGTCGGTCTTTTGTTCGCCGTCCCCGCCCTCTTCGTTGTCTTCCAATATCTCCAAGAACGCCTCCTGCCGAAAAGGAAAAACAATGCTGCCCGGTAAACGTCGGGAACTTTTGGCAGGGGCTTGAGCAAGGTTTGGGCAAGGTTTGAACAGTGTTTGAACAGGATTTGAACAGTGTTTGAACAGTGTTTGAACAGGGTTTGTTCAATGGTTGGCAAATGGTTGTCCAATGGCTGTTCAAAGGTTGTCCAATGGCTGTCCAATGATTGGCGAAAGGTTGTCGCGGCGCTTACGCACCTCGCACGGTGGTTTTCTTTGCATTTTAACGACCCCTTTGACCCCTTTGCCTCCTTTGACCTTTTTGACCGGAGCGAAGCGACTCCGTCTCTTTGACTCTTTGACCTTCTTCAAAGCGCACAGCCCTCGACGAGTGTAACGTTTTCTGCTCAGAAACAGTTTTTGTAGCCGCAAAAGCCGCGAACTCACGGGAAAAGCATTAATTTTG
>JBJEAG010000203.1:0-2190 GCA_051868855.1 Alloprevotella sp.
AGGGCATGGTATTTAGTGTTTTTGCGGCTGATGCGTTTTCCCTGTTTTCTTGGGAGTCGTTGGTGTTCATCATTAAGGCGAACACGTGTTCATCATTAAGGCGAACATGTGTTCATCATTAAGGCGAACACGTGTTCATCATTAGGGCGAACACTAACGGAAGTAAAGGAAGAAACAACAAGTCGCCGACTAAGAATGACAAATCAAAGCCTGAGAACGTGGGGACGAGAGGAGAGAACAATGAATAAGAAACTAAGAACGAGAATCTTAGAAGGGAAGTGGACGCCGTTGGGAAAACAAAATGGGCGCCACGCTGCTCTGCGAGAGTGGTTCTCGTTGAGAGCGGCGGGCGCCGATGATTGTGTTTTCGCCGTGGGCGGAGGGGCGGATGCGTTTGTCTGCTCCTATTGCAGATGTTCCAACGTCAGTGGATCCGGTTTTCCGTCATAGAACATGGTCAAGGCGTGTTGGAAGATGTCGTCGGGGGAGACGGCGTTGAAGAGGGTCAGACAGGAACGCACTTTCATGGCGTCAATGCTGCCCAGCATTTCAGTGGGCGATTTCGTCTCGTGACGAAGCAGAGCCTGACAAATGGCTCTCAGTCTCGGACCAAGGGTGGGGTGGGCAAGATAGGCTTTCGCTTCGTCCAAACCGCTGATGCCATAGTACTTTGCATTGTGGCTGTGCCCCAGAACTGCCAACTGCGGGAAAATGTACCAAATCCAGTGCGAGCGTTTCCGCCCGCCGGCGATTTCTTCCAGTGCTTGCTCATATTGTCCTTCTTGTGCGGTCAGGAAGCGTTGAAGGTTATATTTCTCATCCATTGCCGTCCGAATGCCTGCGGGTTGCATTTCGCAATAACGTTCATACCACTGAATCTTCTCGGGTGTTTCAATGGGGTCATATTCGCTGATGATGCAACTGGTGAAGAGGTCGTCGGCGAGGGCGAGAATGAGGTTGGAAAGCTCCAGCGTTTGCTCGAAATCTTTTCCTCGCGGGCAGAAAAGACGTTGGCGTTTGATGGCTTCGTAACCGTAAATCGCTCCCATGATGTTGGCGCAGACGGAGCCCGTGGAGTCGCTGTCTCCGTCGTGGTTGACGGCAGCGACGAGGGCGTCTTCGAGACTGTCGATGTGACGCACGGCACAGTAGAGTGCAATCGCCCAGGCTTCTTCTCCGGTCCAACCTTCGCCCAGACGGCGGATGTTTTCGGCGTCGCTCCTGTCGTTTTGGGCAAGCGCCACGGCGGTGCGTGTGAGACGGGCAAGGAGTTGCTTGTCCTCGGCGTATTGCTCCTTATATATATGGTTCAGCGCTTCAACGGTTTCAAGTGCAATGTCCGCGATGTGTGCCTTCACCTCCGCCTCGTCCATCCTTATCACTCGAAAGATGAGGTGAGTCAGCATGGCTGCGGGCAGGAACGCCAGGGGATGTTTGTGGGTGACGGCTGCCACTTCGGCTCCGGCACGGTCCATCTCCTCTGTGTCGTAGGGCGCTGCTCCTCGACTCCAATATCCTGCCAAAAGCAGAGCCATGGGCGCCACGCGCATGATGCCGCCGCAACCTTTGCTGTTGTTCTGCACTTGTTCGTTTCGATACAGGCTCTCGCAAGCCGACAGACAGGTTGTGCCCGGAGCGCGGCGATGATTCAGTTCCGGGAGGTCGCGAAGCCAGGTGTATTTGACTCCCACCTTCTTTCCCGTCTGTGTGTAGTACCAGTCAAGATAGGCTACACCCACGTAATCCTCCGGCGCTCCTCCGACGCCTCTCATGAAGCCGCGCGTCAAACCCATCAGCATGCCGCAGGCGGTGAAGAGCGTCATCTGCGTGTCGTCGCTGACCAATGCTTTGCCTTCGCGATCGAGTTCAAACTGCGTGATGCCGTTGTTGCCATATTTCGCGAGGATTTCGTTGCGTCTCATGAACTCCACGGTGTAGCCCAGCGCGTCGCCGGCAGCACCTGCCATCAGTGAGCCTCGGATGCGGTCCTTTGTCCTGAGCTTCAGTTCATCTTTCTTTTGTCGGCAAGTCTTCACAAACTGACGCACGAAGTCCGTCTGCCCTCTCGTCTCGGGTGCATTGCGATGCGATGCTTTCGGCATATTCGAAAAACTACTGTTCAAGGCATCAAGAGCCTTCTCCAATCTTGGCTCCTTCATCTCTCGGGCATAGTAGCACGCCACGATGGTG
>JBJEAG010000204.1:0-10324 GCA_051868855.1 Alloprevotella sp.
CTAAGGACTTGTCATTTTTTTCTTGGGAGTCGTTGGTGTGCACCGTAACGATGGACACGTGTGCACCGTAACGATGGACACATGTGCACCGTAACGATGGAAAGATGTGCACCGTAACGATGCACACCAACGGGAATAGCAGACAGAAACGACAAATCGGCGTGTAGAAACGACGACACGCCGTCCGCGAACGACTTTTTCGTTTTCCGTCACGGCTGACAATTACGTTCTTTCCCGCCGTGGCAATATTATTTTCTCGGAACTTGTCACTTTTTTCTTGGGAGTCGTTGGTGTGCACACGTCCTGCGCACACGTGTGCATTCGTCCTGCGCACACGTGTCCACTCGTCCTGCGCACACGTGTGCGCTCGTGCTGTGCACACCAACGAAATAGGAGACAGAAATGACAAATCGGCGGACAGAAACGACGACACGCCGTCCGCGAATGATTTTTTAGCCGTGGCAAGGAGAATCAAAAAGGGCGAAAGGTCAAAAAGGGTCGAAAGAGCGAAGGGTACGCTTGAACAGAATTGCATCGACGGAAATCACTCTCGCCAACAAAAAAACGGGAATTCTTGGTCGGTTACCGGGATTTATCGGTAGGACGAAAAATATTACCGACTTTTGGGCGCTTTTCTTGGTCTCTTCTTCCGAAATGGACGGAGAGGCTTTGTTTAATGCCTAATTTTGCAGCGCAAAAACACAGAACACGAACTTGAATCACTTAGCCAAACACAGAACTGCGAACCGAACCTACGCGCAACCTAAAACGTAATCGACACACCTTTTCGCACAATCTACGCGCAAATTCGTGCCACCTACACGCATCGGCGCTTGCCACAGAACGAACCACGCTCTCGTTTCCGTGCGCTCCCCAACGGCGATTCGCACAGAACAAAAGAGAACACATCACCAATATTCTAATCCTATTCAACAAAAAATGATGAAGAAATTTTTTACCCTGGCATTGCTGGGCGTCTCGCTCGCGGTCAATGCCCAACAAGTGAACGGCTCCTTTGAAACGTGGGAGGATTGTTATCCTATTTCTGCTTACGAGACAGCAGGAACTAATAAAGTTGGTTCTCAACCATCCGGCTGGAAGGCTTCCAACGTGTATCAGATGGGGGTCAAGGCTGAATTAGTCACACAAAACACAGAAGGTGCCTCCGGAAATGCTGTCAATCTCAGTAATAAGAGTGTCGGAATGATGGGAATAAGCTCTGACGCTCCCGGCTTTATTTCTTTGGGACAGCCTTGGGCTTATGCTTACGTAAAAATTCCGGGGGGAATCCAAGAAAGTGACGGCGGTTGCTACGGCGGCATTTCTTTTACCTACAAACCTGACGCCTTGCAATTTAAATACAAGAGCAACGGTGTTTCAAACGTTTCCGTCATTTCTTATCTTTGGGATGGGACGTTTAAATCAGAAGCACGAGTGGGAGTGGCTTTCAGTAAACCGAATGCCATCACCATGGCTGACCGTGACATTGATGTGCTTGGGTTGCCTGCCTCCACAGCCACAGAGAAAGGAACCTTAATCGCCAGCATTCAAAAGTCTTTTAAATCCACACAAGAGACTTGGTCGGATTATCAGACCTATGAGTTCGACTACAAAAACTTGGAAACCACTCCGAGCAAACTGAACATCATCTTTGGTTCTTCCGACTATTTCGACCGCAACTCCATCAACACAAGCAACACCCTGTCCGTCGATGACGTCAAACTCATCTATCGCTCGCAAATCTCCTCGCTGAAGGTGAACGGAACGGCACTCGATGGCTTCAACAAGGACAACTACAGTTACGTCATCAAGGGTTCTTGTCCCGAAAGCGAAGCCGCCTTTGACGCCGTGCTGAACGGAAAGAATGCTTCCATCGCATGGACGAAGTCGGGCAACACCTACACCGCCACCGTCACCAACGTCGGCGAGGATGAGAGCGGCGCGACTTCCCACACCTATACCTTTGAGTTCGTTGACCTCGGCATCGCCTCCATCGCCTACAACGGCACTGTCAAGAGCGACATCGAAGCCGGACAGCACTATTTCGTGTTCAACGGCGGCGCACTCTCCGAGGGCAGCGACCTTTTGACCGTCACCGCCAACGACCCCGCAACAACCGTGACGCAAACGCTTGACAAGGCTTCCCGAGTCGTCACCGTCGGCGTCAGCAAGTCCGGAGAGACAGAAACCTACTACGTCAAAATCGCACAGGAAAGCGTGACGAACTACACGGACAAGATGTACATTGCTCTGGCGGGCAGCCTCATCGGCGTCTCCACCCGCGGCGTGAACGATGTCTCCGCCATCGAAGTTTCTCAGCCCGAAGCACCGGCAAACGCTGCAGCGGAAGGACAGGTCGTGGATTTCCAACTGAAGAACTTTGACTTCATGGGCGGTAATTTAGGGGATATTTATGTGACGCAGGTGCCCTACGCCGTGCAGAGCGACGGAAGCATCGTGCTTCAGAAAGATGCCACCATCATCATCTTCGGCGATGCAGGCAGTGAACTGGGCGAACTCCCCGTCAGTCTGAACGCCAAGATTGAAAACGGCGTTCTGGCAGGAAGCATCGACATCACTTGGAGCGGACTCCCCATCAATGTGGACCTCTATCCCTTGAATGCCGCCTCCGTGGATTTGTCTGCCTACAACCTCGGAGAAGCCACGACGGAGCTTCTCACACAGGACTTCACGAACCCCAACTGCGTCCTTTTCTTGAGCGAAGATGCCGGACTGAGCGGCGCAAACATCGTCTGCGGCACGACCTGCGAGAACCTCAGCCTCACCGAAGGCAGTGCATTCAGTGCTTCCAAGGAGTTCACGGCAACAAACGTCACCTATAATCGCACCTTGACGGCAGGTCAGACCGCCACCTTCATCCTTCCCTTCGCCTTCACACCCGACGAGAACGACGTGGTGGCAGCACTGAGCGAGGTCTCCGGCTCCACGCTGGTCTTCAAACCCGTGGCTCAGACCGTGGCAAACAAACCCTACGTCATTCGCACCAACAACGCCGACGCACTGAAGCAGTTCACCAACGTCACCGTGAAACCGACAACAGAAGGCGACATGAAGACCACGGTGGCAGGCTATACGCACATCGGAACCTACGAAACGCTGACGGGACTCACGGGCTACGGCTACAGCGGCGGCAACTTCGTACACACCACTTCCGGCACGCTCAAACCCTTCCGCACCTTCGTCACCGCACCGTCCGGCGAAAGCCTCAAAACACTACAGATTGACATTGCCGATGATTTGACCGGTATCGACGAGGTGGAAACCGAGCAGAAGGATTCCGCAGTCTATGACCTGCAAGGCATCTGCGTTTCCTCCGACCTCCGCAGTTTGGCAAAGGGTGTCTATGTCGTGAACGGAAAGAAAGTAATTGTGAAATAAAACAGGAACTCCTCTCAAAAACAGATACAAAGATGAAAACATATATTGCTCCTCACAGCACAGCCATCAGTCTTCAAACCTCTCACCATCTGCTCCTCGGCTCCATCGTGGAGGACACGTCGGGTGCCGACGAACAGAACAACGTGGAGTTTGAAAGCCACCACAGAGGATGGGATGCTGCGAACTGGACTGACGCAGAGTGAACTCCTCTCCGTTTTCTCTCCATTAATGTTCATGAATTGACTCATTAATGGCTCATTAATAATGGGAGGTGACGTGTAGGCGTCACCTCCCATGCTTTTTTATTTTAAACACGAATTATCCGAAATGATTCACGAATTGATTCATAAATTAATGAGACTATTAACGAGACAATTCATGAGAGATTCGTGTTCAAGAAAACAATATTCGTGAGATTCGTGTTCAAAACTCACTTGTTCAGTTTCCACGTGGCACCGTCCTTGGTGTCCTTCACTTCGAAGCCGAGGCGGGCGAGTTCGTCGCGGATTTGGTCGCTCGTTGCCCAGTCCTTCTGCGCTTTCGCTTTGGCACGGAGGGAGAGGAGGAGATCAACGGCTTGACCGTAAGCCTCTTCGCGGGCAGCGTTGCCACCCTCCGCTTCGCTCTTCAGACCGAGAATGTCGAAAACCCAAGTGTGAACCACCTTCTTCAGCGCTTCCAGACCCTCGGCGGTGATGGTTGCCTGACCGTCCGCCAACTGGTTGATGACGCGCGTCACGTCAAACAAGTGACTGATGACAATGGGCGAGTTGAAGTCGTCGTCCATGGCGGTGGCGCACTTCTCGTTCACCTCTTCGGCGTAAGCCTCTGTCAGCGAACCCTGTGCCTGCGGCGCGATGCGTTCCAACTGTGCCACGGCATCCATGAGTCTTTCGAAACCCTTTTGCGAGGCTTGGAGTGCTTCGTTGGAGAAATCGACGGTGGAGCGGTAGTGCGCCTGAAGGATGAAGAAGCGGATGGTCATCGGCGAGTAGGGCTGCTCCAGCAACTCATGCGTTCCTTGGAAGAACTGGTCGAGCGTGATGAAGTTGTTGTAGCTCTTGCCCATCTTCTTTCCGGCGATGGTAATCATGTTGTTGTGCATCCAATATTTCACCATTTCTTCTCCCTGCGATGCCACTGCCTGTGCAATTTCGCATTCGTGGTGCGGGAAAACGAGGTCCATGCCTCCGCCGTGGATGTCAAAGTGTTTGCCGAGATATTTGCGTCCCATGGCGGTGCACTCGCAGTGCCAGCCCGGGAAGCCGTCGCTCCAGGGCGAGGGCCAGCGCATGATGTGCTCCGGCTGCGCCTTTTTCCAAAGCGCGAAATCCACTTGGTGCTTTTTCTCGCCCACGCCGTCGAGTTCGCGGGAGGCGTCGTGCACGTCTTCGAGATTGCGTCCGGAGAGCACGCCATATTTGTGGTCTTCGTTATACTTCACCACGTCGAAGTAGATGGAGCCGTTGGACTCGTAGGCATAGCCGTTCTCCATGATTTCCTTCACGAGTTCTTCCTGCTCGATGATGTGCCCCGTGGCATGCGGTTCGATGCTGGGCGGGAGGACGTTGAGTTTGTCCATGGCGCGGTTGAAGCGGTTGGTGTAGTATTGCGCCACTTCCATCGGTTCGAGTTGTTCGAGGCGAGCCTTCTTTGCGATTTTGTCTTCTCCCTCGTCGGCATCGTGTTCAAGGTGTCCGACGTCAGTGATGTTTCTGACGTAGCGCACCTTGTAGCCGAGGTGTTTGAGATAGCGGAAGACAAGGTCAAAGGTGATGGCGGGGCGGGCGTGTCCCAGATGCGCGTCGCCATAGACGGTCGGTCCGCAGACATACATTCCGACGTGTCCTTCGGTGAGCGGTTTGAATAGTTCTTTACGGCGTGAGCGCGTATTGTAGAGAAATAAACTGCGTGCCATATATAATAAGGTATATAGGAGTATTTATGTTTTTTGAAAATGAAGTGTCTTGATTTACGCAGCAAAATTAGCACAAAATCCTGTCTCCTCGGCTTTTTGCGTGAGAGAGATTGTAACCATCCTGCCTAAAGCCCAATTCACATTGCCAATATTGCCCTAAGGTTGGTGTCAGAGAATGTTCGCCTTTGTTAGAATTTATCAAATCCCTCGTAAGTTTTGAAAGCGAGAAGATTCAAACTCTTATAGAAGTTTGTCTTGTCCAATTCTTCGTAAACAGTGTTCTTGAGTTTTGCAGATTCATCTTCTGCAATCACATCGTCAAGAATGTCCGGAAGTGCTTTGCATAATTTGAAGAAAGCCTCTTTTTCTCCAAAAACTATTTCGTAGAACTTGTCTAATGAAACACGTAGGATTCTATCATGGGAGAACTTGCGACCATCAACCGTGACATCCCATTTCCTTCTCTGAGAATGCTCTGTTATCACCTCAACAAGCATGCAGGTAGCCTTTTCATCCATGAGAATTTTATTCTGCATTTTTATATAGGTTTTTCGCACAGCAGCAGAATTCATGGTGTTGTGCTTGTTCTTCATCTCCACATAAATATGCAAATCATCGTTCAGCACGTCAAAACCACCCTTTTCGCCATTGGCGGGCACTTCCCAACCATTACCAGCCAATCTGAACAGATATTGGTGGAAATAGCCAATGCGGTTATTGTTTGTTTTGTCAATCTGACGAATGCATTCCGACTCTATTGTCTGTTCCATGGTTTGACCATAGATTTTAGAATCAAAAGTCAATTTGATGGGATCGATGATATTCTTATTGAACTCCTTCAAATTAATACTACGACGGTATTGCAGAACTGTTGATTTTACGTGATTGAAGATATCTTCATCAGAAATATATCCTAAATTGTAGTTCTTCATAACAGACATTGAATGAAATAAACGTTTTTGCTCTCATAACTAACCATGAATGTGCACATGAGCAAGCGAAGAGTTCAACGGCAGCAAAATTAGTACAAAATCCTGTCTCCTCGGCTTTTTGCGTGAGAGAGATTGTAAAAATTGCGGCGCGGCGGGAGTGAGGCAGGAATGTATTGCGTTCATATCGCGTTCAACGGAGACTAAAATGACTTGCCGTTTAAATGCGATTTAATGCCGTTTAAAGATTCGCTGTCGTTCCCTGTTTTTTATGGATAAATCTTCAACACTTTTTCATGAAACGCTTATTTTCTCGCTGAAAATCGAAAAAAATTGCGTCAAAACGCGGTTTTGATTAAAAACTCTTTACCTTTGCTACCGTGAATGCGCGATTTCTTTTTCGTTTTTCACATTGTCGCGTCTTTGAACCGTCTCCGACTTTCCGCTTTTCTGCTTGTGAGAGAATAAACAGGGATTTGTTTTGACATAGAAGAAAGCATGGCGCTGACACACTCGCTCTTCCAACTTATCAGATTTTAATCTCAAAACTCGGTTGCTTTTCTAAAACCGAAAACTCTCCAATCGCGACACCGCCGCATCACACCCCACTTCAGCATTTATTTTTCCTCACCATTAAATACAGATAGACATGGCACCTATCCAATTCAAACAAATTCTCTTCGTAGGAGCCCTCTGCACCGGTTCGGCATTTCTGACCACCGCGTGCGTGGACAATTCCTATGACCTCTCCGAAGACCTCGACCTCACCATGGGTCTGGGCTCCAACGGACTGTCGGTCCCCATGGGAAACGTTGAAAAGATTTATCTCAAAGACATTCTCAGCGTGGACGAATCTGTTAAACTGGACAACGCGAACCAGTACTACCTCGTGGAAGACGGCAAGACCGACTTCAAGTTCACCATCGACAAAGTCACCACCAAGGTGGACAACCCCACCCTGCGCACCGACGCCGGCAAGCCCGCGCTGCCGTTCAACACTGTGTGTGACTATATCCGAGATCTTGGCTTACCCGTTGGCGTTTCTTCTGTCACGGTGCCCAACCAATCCTATATCTTCTCGGGTGAAGCAGAAGGTACGGAAGGCATTGACTTCAGCGTCACCAACATCTCTTCTGACATCAAAGCCATTCACTCTGTGAACTTCAACCCACTCAAGGTCAGCCTCAAACTCGAATGGTTCAAGAGCATCAACGCGCTGAAGTTCGACTTGGACGAACTGAGAGACGTGGTTATCGTTCTGCCGCCCATCCTTCACGTGGACAAGAGCACTCTCTCCGCCGAATGGACACTTGATGAGAGCACCAACACCCTCACCAGTTCCTCCATCGTCTTCAATTCGGCGAACAACAAGGAGATTGTCACCTTCAACATCGACCAAGCCATGCTCAAGAATTGCAGCGAAATCGTGAACGGTGAACTCTCCATCTCTCCCGAAGCACTCAACATCACGATGAAGGGTAAGGCTGACTTCAAAAACACCGGCAGCTTCACCATGTGGAGCAACGACTACATGGACGTTCGCCTTCACATCACAATCGGCACTCCCGGCGCCTACAACAAGACCAACGTGGTCGTGACCAGTGCGAAGGGCATCTTCGACCCCGTCATTGACCCCGCCGTGGAATCCATCGACATCGCTTCCGAACTTCCCGACTTCCTCCAAGACGACGAAGTGCGCGTGAACGTCTCCAACCCGACGCTCAAGTTCTACGTTCATTCCAAGAACGAAAACGACGTGCAGATTCCTGCTGACGTGGACTTCTACGCCACGCTCCACTCCATCAAAGACGGCGCAGACCAAGTGGAACCCGTGAATTTCCCGAAATACACTCGTCTCCACAAGAACACTTCCAACGTCATCTACTTCTACCAGGATGCCGCTGCCGGCCCCTACGACCCCAACGGTTTGGAGACTGACGCCGACGGCAAGAAGGTGCAGAAGCAGCAGGTCAGCAACATCTCCTCGCTCATCAACATGCTTCCCGACCGCATCGAAGTGGATCTCGGAGCCAACGGCGCTGACAAACACATCTTCGTCACTCAGGAAGAAAACGAAGTCGTCCTCGGGCAGCAGTACAGCCAGGCTGTGGACTACACCATCTACGTTCCCTTCGAGTTCAAGAACGGCGTGACCATTGTCTATACCGACGAGGCTGACGACATGAACAAAGACCTCAAGGACTATGCTGCCGACGGTCTGCAAATCAGCGCCGTGGCAGAGAACACCATTCCTCTCGACCTCGAAGCCACCATTTTGGCTTACGACGTGAACGGCAACCTCATCCCCGGCATCGTCTTTGACAAAGTGGATGTGAAAGCCGGCGGCGGCACCGACGCTTCTGCCGTCACCACCAACCTCGTCATCGACGCCACCCTCACTGACCGCGAACTGCTCAGAAAACTCGACAAACTCGAATTCAAGATTAACGCAGACAGCGAAGCCACTTCCACCGCCACCCACAAACTCGTCTCCACGCAATACGTGCAGCTCAAGGACGTCAAGCTCAAACTTGTCGGACAGATTGTGGCAGATTTCAATGACAACTAATTCACATTTCACGCCTATTAAGTTATGAAACACAAGATATCAGCCTGCATTCTGGCAGCAGCCCTCGCACTTCCCGTGGCAGCACAAGAACTGCGCTCCACCTATTTCATGCAGACCTCAAACTATCGGCATGAAATGAACCCCGCGTTGCTCGACAGCGGCTACATTTCCATGCCGCTCATCATGGGTAACCTCAACTTCGGCACCACCGGTAACGTCGGTCTCGCCAACTTCGTCTATAAAATGGAACCCGGATGGCAGGGCTACGGAGTGGACGGTCGCAACCTCACCACCTTCATGCACCCCTCCGTCGATGCCGCTGACTTCCTCGGCGACCTCAAGGACAACAACCGCATCTCCGTGAATTTGAAATATAACCTCGCCGCCGTGGCGTTCAAGGCGTTCAAAGGCACGAACATCGTGGAACTCAACCTCCGCTCCAACACCAACATCAGCCTGCCGAAGGAACTCTTCGCCTTCATGAAAGAAGCCGGAAAGAATGAGACCTACGACATCTCCAACCTCGGCGTACGCACCGAGAACTTCTTGGAACTCGGACTCGGCCACTCCCACAAGATTAACGACAAAATCACCGTCGGCGGTAAGGTGAAACTCCTCTTCGGCGTTGCCTACGCTGACTTCAGCGCCGACAATCTGCACGTGCAGATGCAGGGCGACCAGTGGGCAATCAGCGGTAAGCCGAAACTCTCCGCCGCCATCCTCAAATCCAACTTCACCTACGAAAACGACAATCCGAACGGCAAGATTGACGGCATCGACGACGTCAGCTTCGGTCTCCCCGGCTTCGGTCTCGCCTTCGACCTCGGTGCAACCTACAAGGTGCTGGACGACCTCACCATCAGCGCCGCCATCACCGACCTCGGCTTCATCAACTGGAGCGGAGCGTTGCAGGCAGGCGCCAACCGCGACAGCTGGACCTTCAACGGATTTGAAGAAGACGTCTATGCCGGCGGCACCAACACCGGTTCCAACAAGATTGGCGACCAGTTCGAGCAAATCGGCGACGACCTCGAAGAAATGCTCCCGCTCTACGACCAGGGCAAGAAGAGCGAAACACGTGCACTCGCTGCCACCCTCAACATCGGTGCAGAATACACGCTTCCCGTCTATCGTCCTCTCCGCTTCGGCTTCCTCTACACTTCCCGCATCGCCGGCAAGTACTCCTATCATCAGGGTATGCTGAGCGCCAACATCCGCCCCGTGAAGTGGTTTGAGTTCGCCCTCAACGGCGCTGTCAGCTCCTCCGGTTGCACGGCAGGTATGGTGATTGACCTCCACGCCAAACACTTCAACTTCTTCATCGGCGCCGACCGTTTCCTCGGCAAGGTGTCCAAGCAGTTCATTCCTCTCCACAACATGAACAGCAGCGTGTCACTCGGCATGAGCTTCCCGCTCTGAGGAAGAATCGCTCCACAACAGTGAAACAACGGCTGTGAGGGTGTGTCAAAATGCAGATTTTGACTACAACCTCGAAGGTGCGTCAGAATG
>JBJEAG010000205.1:0-10319 GCA_051868855.1 Alloprevotella sp.
TGGATTTGAATAGCAAAAGTAATTTGCCTGGAAGGCTGATTTGTTTTGCTATACAACAGGTAACGTTCTACATCTATATCACTGATTCTACTTGACGTTTCGACTTTTAAAAGCATTTATAAGTTTATACTACCATAAACTTGCAAAACTTGAATATTCTAAGAAAGAAAAAGAATCAGTCGAGCTCGACGACCGTGATGCCGGAACCACCGAACTGCACGTGCTCATCGTGGAACGAGCGGACGCCGGGGATGGTGGCAAGATAAGTTCTGACGACCTCACGCAACGCTCCCGTACCCGTGCCGTGGAGAATGCGCACCTTGTCCTGCTCAAACTGAATCGCCTCATCAATGAAATAGGCGACGGCGGTCATGGCTTCCGTGGCGCGCATGCCACGCAGGTCAATCTCAGGACGAAAGTGCAACTTCTTGTCGCGCATGTCATTGCGCGTTTCAACGCTGACAAAGGTGGCGGCTTGTTTGCTCTTATCGACTTCCGGCGCTTCGGCAGGTTCGAGTCGCGAGAGGGGAACGCTGGTGTACATCATGCCGAAGACGACACGCGCCGAGGAACCTTGCAGACTATTGACCCGCCCCACCGTGCTCTGCCCTTTGAGACGCACGAAACTGCCGGGAGCAATGGGAGCAGGACCGGAAGGTGCGGCGGCAGGTTTGTCGGAGGCAGCGACACGGTCGCGCAGAGCCTTGGCGGCAGCCTCCTCTTCGTTGCGGCGGCGTTGCTTGGCACCCGGTTCACCGGAGGCTTTTCGCTGCTGGCGACGCTGAATCTTCGCCATTTTCCGAGCCAAACGTTCGTCGGCTTCCGTGGAAACTTCGCGGTCAAGACTTTCCTTGAACTCTGCCAACTCACTGCGCACCTCTTTCGTGCGCTCCTTCTCCGCTTGTGCCTCGCGGATGGAACGAATCGTGTTTTCAATCAGCGCATTTGACTTTTCAACCAAACGTTTCGCTTCTTGGCGCGCCCCCTCCATCACTTCCTTGCGACGGGAGTTGAGGGAGGAGAGTTCACGCTCCAGCTCCGCCGCCGTTTCTTCCAACTGACGTTCCTGATTGCGGATGCTGCGCCGCTTCTGTTCCCAGTAGAGTTTATCTCTAACTATATCTTGTAAATATTTATCGCTAAGGATATAGTCTTTTCCTACCAAATCGGCAGCATAGTCAATCACGTCGGCAGGGAGTCCCGTTTTTCGCGCAATTTCAATGGCAAAGGAACTGCCGGGCTGTCCGATTTGAAGACGGAAGAGCGGCTGCATTTCTCCTCGATCATAGAGCATGGCGCCATTGACGACGGAGGGATGATGTTCGGCGTAGGACTTGAGGTTCTGATAGTGCGTGGTGATAATGCCATAGGCTTTCTGACGGTCAAAGCGATGAAGGATGCCTTCCGCCAGTGCGCCACCAATCTGCGGTTCCGTGCCGCTTCCGAACTCGTCGATGAGCAACAGGCTCCGCTCGCCGCAGTGCCGAATCATCTGCTTCATGTGAAGAAGATGGGAGGAGTAGGTCGAGAGGTCATTGTCAATGCTTTGCTCGTCGCCAATGTCGATGAACATCTCCGAAAAGATGCCGGGCGAGGATGACTCCGAAGCAGGGACGGGCATGCCGCATTGCATCATGTACTGCAACAAGGCTACCGTTTTCAGACAGACGGACTTGCCGCCCGCGTTGGGTCCGGAGATGAGAAGGATGCGTCCTCGCGGAGGCAGCGAAACGTCAAGCGGTTTCATCTCCTCACCCTTGCTTTTCAAACGTGCTGCAAGGAGGGGATGATAGGCGTGCTGCCAGTCCAAGCGCGGTGCATCGACAGGACGCAGAATGACGGCACCGATGCTGCGGGCATAACCGGTGAGCGCACGGAGATAGTCAATGTGGGCGAGGAAGACAAAGGAATGCTGAATGTCGGGCAGCATGGGGCGGATGAAGTCGGAGAGTTCGCGCAGGATGCGAATGACCTCGCGATGTTCCTCGGCTTTGAGTTCGCGCACTCGGTTGTTGGCATCAACAACCGAAGCGGGTTCGATGAAAACGGTGCGTCCCGTGGCACTTTCATCGTGAACAATGCCTTTTATCTTACGTTTGGCAGAGGGAGCAACGGGAATAACAAGACGTCCGTCGCGCATGGTGGGCGAAACGTCCCGGTCGATGTAGCCGTCCTTTTGTGCTTGCGTCACGATGGAGCGAAGCATGCCGGAGAGTCCGCGCATCGTCTGCTCGAGTTCCCGGCGCAAGCGGGCGAGTTCGGGCGAGGCGGTGTCCTTGACCTTACCATATTTATTCAGAACGGCATCAATGCGAGCAATGACGGAGGGGAAAGTTTGCACATCGTCAGCCATGCGTTTCAGTGCAGGATACTTATACGCAACATTCTCTTCTCCAACATTTTCACCATCATCCGTTGCATTTTCACTCAAAGCAGAAAAATCCTCGTCTTCCCAGTCGGCGACACCGTTCCCGGCATCGTCGTCATCGTCTCCGGCGCGACGTCGGAAACGGGTGGCGTAGGCATGAATCGTCACGAGAGAACGCTTTAAGGCGAAGAGGTCTTGCTCCTCCATGTAGGTGCGCTCGGGGCGCATTCTCCAAAGTGCCTCTCTCACATCAAAGAAGTCATTTTCGACTTCGTCAGCGGTTTCCGACTCGAAACGGGAGAACTGATCCGCCTCCTCCAAAGCGGAGACCACTTCAGCGTGGGAGGAGAGGAAAACAAGGTGATTGTCCACCCACTCCGTGCCCAAAGTGGAGAAGCAACGCCCCTTCAACAACGTCCTCACGTCGGAGAAACCTATTTTTTGTTCAAAATTTTCAGGATAAATCATTCTTCTTGCGCTAAGAAACGCGCAAAAGTACTAAAAAAAACGTACTTTTGCGGGCAACAAAGGGCGGAGGATGCTTTCAGAGCCTGCTCCGCCGGAGTTTCAACGTTTTTCTTCCGCAGCAAAGACAGAAAAGCAGCGCAGAGAAAGACACACCTTATTATATATATAGAAGACAGACCTCACTCAGCAGAAATCCACACACAAGAAGAATAATCCCCTTATATCATTCCCCTCACCATGGAAAAAGTCAAGGTTAGCGACAGAGAGTTTACCATTTCCATTCCCGAAGCGCAAATCATGAAGCGCGTGTCGGAAGTGGCAGCACAAATCAATCAAGACCTGAAAGGCGAGCGCCCGCTGTTCCTCGCCGTGCTCAACGGCTCGTTCATCTTTGCCGCAGACCTGCTGCGCGGCATTGACCTCGATTGCGAAATCACTTTCGTACGCCTCGCCTCCTACGAAGGCACCGCCTCCACCGGCGAAGTAAAACAACTCCTCGGTCTGAGAGAGGAAATCGAAGGTCGCACCGTCGTCATCGTCGAAGACATCATTGACTCGGGACTGACCATGCAAGAGCTGCTGAAACTGCTGCAGCAGAAAAATCCCAAGGACATCCGCATCGCAGCCCTGCTCGTCAAACCCGGAAACCTGAAAGTCGATCTCGACATCCCCTACTGCTGCTTCAAAATTCCTAACGACTTCATCGTCGGCTACGGACTCGACTACAACGGTGAGGGAAGAAACCTCAGAAGCATCTACACCGTGGTGCCACAGGACTAAAGGGATGTCCTAAAAACATGCCCCCGCTTCAAAACGAAAACCCAACGGAACACAAATCCAGACGAAACATAATCTTCAACTAATCACTACCACAATGAAAAACATCGTCATCTTCGGCGCACCCGGCTCGGGAAAAGGCACTCAAAGCGACCTCCTCGTCCAAAAATATGGATTCAAACACATCTCCACCGGCGATGTGCTCCGCGCTGAAATCAAACAAGGCAGCGAACTCGGCAAAACTGCCAAAAGCTTCATCGACAAGGGGCAGCTCATCCCCGATGAACTGATGATTGACATCCTCGCCGCCACCTACGACTCCCTCTGCCCCTGCGAAGGCGTCATCTTCGACGGTTTCCCCCGCACCATCCCGCAGGCGGAAGCACTGAAGAAAATGCTCGCCAAACGACAGACCGGGGTCAGCGGAATGCTCGAACTCGACGTGCCCGAGGAAATGCTGATGGAACGTCTCATCAACCGAGGAAAAACGTCCGGACGCGCCGATGACAACGCCGAGACCATCAAAAAAAGACTTGACGTCTATCACAACCAAACGGCACCGCTCATCGAATGGTATGAAAAAGAGGGACTGCGCCACAAAGTGAAAGGCTACGGCAGTCTCGAAGAAATCAACGCCGCACTCTGTGCCGTGATTGACACGCTCTGATGCCACGAGCGACAAAAGGCGCCACAAGAAAAGTAACCCCGAAAAATAGGGTGTGATGACAACACCGTCACACCCTTTTTCATTGTCCGCGCAGCTGACAAACGGGTGATGACGGTAACACCATGACAGCATCGCCGCCATCACTCTCAATCAAACACCACAAACGACTTCACCACCATGGCTCAAAGCAATTTCGTTGACTACGTGAAAATTTATTGCCGCTCCGGAAAAGGCGGCAGAGGCTCCATGCACATGCACCGGGCAAAATATCAGCCCAACGGAGGACCCGACGGCGGAGACGGCGGACGAGGCGGAAACGTCTATCTCCGTGGAAACCACAACTACTGGACACTCCTGCACCTGCGCTACGAACGTCACGTCTTTGCGGGACATGGCGGCAACGGTTCGAAATGTTGCTCCCACGGCAGCGACGGCGAGGACAAATACATTGACGTGCCGCCCGGAACCGTGGCATACAACGCTGAGACGGGTAAGTATATCTGCGACGTGGCGGAAGACGGACAGGTCGTCATGCTCCTCAAAGGGGGACGCGGCGGACTCGGCAACTTCCAGTTCAGAACCGCCACAAACCAGGCACCGCGCTATGCACAGCCGGGTGAACCGATGCAGGAGATGATGGTGATTCTCGAACTGAAACTCCTTGCCGACGTGGGTCTCGTCGGTTTCCCCAATGCAGGAAAATCGACGCTTCTCTCCTCGCTCTCCGCTGCACGTCCCAAAATCGCGAACTATCCCTTCACCACCATGGAACCGAGTCTCGGCGTGGTGCCCTATCGCGACAACAAATCTTTTGTCATGGCGGACATTCCGGGAATCATCGAAGGAGCAAGCGAAGGCAAAGGTCTGGGACTCCGTTTCTTGAGACACATCGAACGAAACTCACTCCTGCTTTTCATGGTGCCCGGCGACACGGAACACATCGCCAAAGAATATGAAATCCTGCTCCGCGAACTCGAACAGTTCAACCCCGGCATGTTGGACAAACACCGCGTGCTCGCCGTGACGAAGTGCGACTTGCTGGACCAAGAACTGATGGACATGCTCCGCGAAGAACTGCCGAAGGACCTGCCCGTCATCTACATCTCCGCCGTCACCGGCTTCGGCATCCAAGAACTCAAGGACATCCTTTGGGAGGAGTTGAACAGCGAAAGCAACAAACTGCAGTCGGTCAGTGAAGGAGGGTCCATTGTGCATCGCGACCGTGACACCGCCCTCTTCGAGGCAGACTTTGTGGATTGGGAAGACGACGAACTGGATGAGGTCGAAGCCACCGATGAAGAAGACTGGGACGAAGAAGCCGAAGAAGTCTTTGAACTCGAAGACCTCGAGGATTGAAAAGATTTTCATACTATCAACAAATCATAGTGATTGAGCGGCGACGCAATCGCGTTGAACTTCTCCTTTCCATTCTCTACTTTCTATTATTGCTGTCCGGTAAAAGTCTTATGCGAATGTAAGTCCGAATGGCAAGGGCTGCAAGCCCGATGAGCCCGACGAAGGAGGGCGAACTGTTAGCCCAGGCCGTGAGGCCTGGGTAATGCGGTAGTATTAATTTTGAGGGCTGTAAGTCCCGATTCCCTTAATAGACCGTAGTCACTGAAAAGAAATCGGGACTTACAGCCCTCTTTCTTGGAGGGACTTTCGTTCCCCAGCCTTACGGACTGGGCTGTTGGTTCGGTCGCTTACGCTCCCTCATCGGGTCTGCAGCCCTCTCCATGCGGACAAGGGGTTTGTTTTCCACGAACATCAACAGATTGCTCCCCTTACTTCCGCTTACCGGACAACAATAATTTCCTCTCCCTTTCTATACTCTCTTTACCCCTCTTTACTTTCTATACCTTCTTTACCCTCTTTACCTTCTTTACCCCCTACCCTCTCCTCCCCATGCCCACCCTACTCTCTCATCCCTTTCCACCGGAAGTGAAGGCATTCTCCACTTCGCGCCATGCACCGTATGTCTTTGACAAAGAGGGAAGTCCGGAGAGTTATGCCGAGTTTAACCTGACGCACTATTGCGGAGATGCGCCGGAGCGGGTGACCAAGGCAAAGGAATGGCTGGCGGAACAACTCGGCATTTCTTCCGAACAAATCATTCTGCCGCATCAGACGCACACCGACCACACGCTCTGCATCGACCAAGACTTTCTGCGGGCAGACGAGGAGACGCAACGGGAGATGCTGGAAGAAGTGGATGCCTTGCTGACCAACCTGCCCGGCATCTGCATCGGAGTTTCCACCGCTGACTGCGTACCTATTATATTATATGACCCGCGCCAAAAAGTCACCGCTGCCATACACGCCGGATGGAGAGGTACGGTGAAACGAATCGTGACACGCTGTTTAGAAGAAATGACTTCGCGGTTCGGCACAACCCCCGCCGACGTGCTCGCAGCCATCGGTCCCTGCATCTCCGCTGAAGCCTACGAAGTGGGAGAAGAGGTGATTGAAAAGTTCCGCGAGGCAGGCTTCCCATTGAAGAAGATTGTGACAAGAAACATTGAAACGGAAACACTGAAGGTCGGAACAAAAGGTACATCGGAATACAGGGAACAGCAGGAAGAGTACGCCAAGCCTCACCTAAACCTGCCGCTCACCAACCGTCTTCTGCTGGAAGAAGCGGGTGTGCCCTCCGGAAAAATCGCCGACTGCGGCATCTGCACCTACCTCCACGACCAAGACTTCTTTTCCGCCCGCCGCCTCGGCATTCATTCGGGCAGAATCTTCTCCGGAATCATACGCTACGACAAATAAAAACCTATCAAAAAGGCGAAAATAATGCACACCAAATGCAGAAAATGCGCGGTGATGTTGTCAAACCCTACTTTTTTCCTTACTTTTGCGCTGAAGAAGTCAAGGCTGTCAGAGCCTCTCTGTCTCTCAACTCGTGTCGAAGTTCCCTCTTTGAGCTCTTTGACAACGCTTGTGTAGCACCGCAGGTGCGATAAAACTCTCGCGCAGCGCCCCTTTTGTCTCTTTGACTCTTTGACTCTTTGTCTCTTTGTCTCTTTGACTCTTTGTCTCTTAGACTCTTAGACCTCTTTGACCCCTTTGACCCCTTTGACCTCTTTGACCCCTTTGACCCCTTTGACTCTTTGTCTCTTTGTCTCTTAGACTCTTAGACCCCTTTGACTCTTTGACCCCTCAATACGCGGCAGTAGCTCAGTTGGTAGAGCATTGGCTTCCCAAGCCAAGGGTCGCGGGTTCGAGCCCCGTTTGCCGCTCACACTCTTTGCAAGAGGAACATTTCAAAAACTTTGAACATTTCAAAAACTTTGAACTGCGCCAAGGCGCATCAAACGCTTCCTCTTTTCCTTGGAGATGAACTTTTGAAAGCTGAAACAAGATGACCCTATTCATTCTCGCCATTTTATTGATTGCCCTCCTGCTGATTGCCACTGAGCCAATCAACAAAATGAACAAAGCCGCAGTTGCCATCTTTGCGGGAGTCACTTGCTGGCTTCTCTACATCTCCGACGGTTCCTTCTACATCATTGACCGTCACCCCTTTTCCTTCCTTTCTTTCCTTTCCTCCAATTCCATCACTGCCACCTCCGTCAAAGAATTCATCGCACGCTTTGTCTTCTTTGACTACCTCGTGCAATGTGCCAACATCGTGCTGTTCCTGCTGGCGACCATGTCCATCGTGGAAGTCTTGAACAACAACGGATGCTTTGATTTCATCACGGAATGGTTGCGCACGCGTCGGCCGAAGAAACTGCTTTGGGTGCTGGCTTCCCTCACCTTCCTGCTCTCCGCCAATCTGGACAACCTCGCCACCGTGGTGTTGTTCCTGACCATTGTGCACCCGCTGCTGCAAACGGAAAAACTGCGAAAGATTTATTGTTCCGTGATTATCCTTGCTGCCAACTGCGGCGGTGCAATGACGGTGATTGGCGACATCACGAGCCTCACGCTTTGGTCGCAGAAACTCGTGACGCCGACAGAATATTTCTATCACCTTGCCCTGCCCGTCGTGGCGGCATTGGTGACCATTCTCCTACTTCTTCACCACACGCTTCCTTCACGCATTGAGTTTGCACAGACCCGCCCGCCCTATCGCGGCGACGACACGCTGCTGACCCGTCCGCAACGCCTGCTCCTGCTCTTTGTCGGCATTGGCGGCCTTTGGTTCATCCCGACTTTCCACCGCATCACGCTCCTCCCCTCCTCGCTGGGCGCACTCTGCGTGTTGGCACTCATTTGGATTGTGAACGAACTCTGCAACCGCTCCCTGCTCGGCAGCGACACCATGGTGCAGAAACGTCTGCCGCAAGCACTGCAATATGCGAATCTCCAGAACATCCTCTACTTCGTCGGCATCAGCCTCATGTTCGGCGCACTGACCGAAACGGGAGTGCTCGCCAAACTGAATCGTTGGGTGTTGGAAACGGGTGCTGACTCCTATGTCATCGGCATTGTCATGAGCGGACTCTCCGCCATCTTCGGCAACATCGCCACGCTCATCGGCGGCATCGACCTCTTCCACGTCTCCGACCGCCTCACCGTTCCCGCCGAGTTTGCCTGCGACGGACAGTTTTGGTATGTCCTCAGTTTCGCCACCAACTTCGGCGGTTCCCTCCTGATTGGCGGCACCGTGAGCGGCATCCTGCTGATGCGAATGGAAGGCATCAACGCCGTGTGGTACATTCGCCACATCACCCCGAAAGTCCTCGCCGGACTTGCCGTCGGCATGCTGCTGCTGTGGGGCACCTCCTTCTTCTTCTAAATCCAATTTTACTCCTATTTCGATATAAATAGGTGAACTATACACTAAAAACTGAACTTATTAAAAAAGAAAACAAAGATGGGAAAAATAAGATGTATTGGCGTCTTGACCTCCGGAGGCGACGCTCCCGGCATGAATGCCGCCATTCGTTCCGTCACCCGAAGCGGAATCTGCAACGGTTTTAAAGTGAAAGGCATCTATCGTGGCTACGAAGGACTCATTCACGACGAAGTGAAAAACTTCACCACGGAAGACGTCAGCAACATCATCCAGACGGGCGGCACGATTCTCCGAACCGCACGCTCCAAAGAGTTCCAAACTGCTGCCGGACGAAAGAAAGCCTACGAAACCCTGCGCAAAGAAGCCATCGACGCACTCATCGTCATCGGCGGAAATGGTTCGCTGACCGGCGCCATGATGTTGGCTGAAGAATATGACTTCCCCTGCATCGGTCTGCCCGGCACCATCGACAACGACCTCTTCGGAACAGACAGCACCATCGGCTATGACACCACGCTTAACACCATCACGGAATGCGTGGACAAGATTCGCGACACCGCCACAAGCCACGAACGCATCTTCTTCGTCGAAGTCATGGGACGCGATGCCGGCTTCCTCGCTCAAAACAGTGCCATTGCCGCCGGAGCGGAAGCAGCCATCATCCCCGAAGACACGACCGGAAGCGACCAACTCATTGAGTTCATGGAACGAGGCATCCGCAAGAGCAAAAAGAGCTGCATCGTCATCGTCAGCGAAAGCCCGAAGTGCGGCGCGATGTACTATGCCGACCGTGTGAACAAGGAATATCCGAACTTTGACGTGCGCGTCTCCATCCTCGGTCACCTTCAGCGCGGCGGACGTCCCACGGCTCGCGACCGCATCCTCGCCTCCCAAGTCGGCGTCGGCGCCATCGAAGCCCTCGTCAGAGGACAGAGAAACATCATGGTCGGCGTGCGCAACAACGAAGTGGTCTATGTTCCCTTCATCGACGCCATCAGCCGCCGCAAGCCCATGGACAAAAAACTCATCAAAGTACTCGACGAACTCAGCATCTGATTCCCAATAACCACAGTCTGTTGCAGTCCATTGCAGACTGCGGCTTATAAACTTGAAAGAATGTACGTCGGCGAACCATCATCGCCGACGTACATTCTTTTTTGGACGTACTCCTGCTTGATATCGGTTTGATGCTCAAGAACGATTCAAACCATACACAATCGTTTCATACATATTACATACTATTGCTGTCCGGTAAACGGTCTTAATGAATTGAATACGTTGATGTTTGTGGA
>JBJEAG010000206.1:0-2172 GCA_051868855.1 Alloprevotella sp.
TGGTTGCTGTCTTTTTCATGGTAAAAGATTATATGGGTTTAAGGTATTTCGAATGGGTCAAAAGGGTCAAAATGGTCGCTTCGCTCCGGTCAAAAGGGTCAAAGGGGTCAAAGGGGTCGGCGCGGAAAGGGTTTGAAGAGTTTAAGGGTTTGAGGGTTTGAGAGGTTTGAAAAGTTTGAGGGTTTGAGGGTTTGAGAGGTTTGAGAGTTTGAGGGTTTGAGAGGTTTGAAGAGTTTGAGGGTTTGAGGCGACTTCGTCGCGGTTTGAGGGTTTGAGGGTTTGAGAGGTTAGGAGGTGCAGTGTCTCACTGCACAAGGTTTGTATCGGTCACAGACTCTTTGACCTCTTTGACCTCTTAGACCTCTTTGACTTCAAAGGGTCACCGACTCTTTGACTTTTTGTCTCTTTGTCTCTTCGACTCTTTGTCTTCTCACTTCACCACGCGTCCGTTGGAGTATTCTCCTTTTTTCGTGACATTACCGTTGGCGTCATATTCCACAAACGGTCCGTGTTTCACGCCCTGCTTGTAGGTACAGTCGATACGTGTGCCGTCGGACTTGACTTCCACCGACTTGCCGTCACGTTTTCCGGCAGAGAAGGAGCCTTTGAAGCGGCCGCCATTGGCATAGCGGAGGATGCCCTCGCCGTCCATGGCATTGTTCTTCCATCCGCCGTTATATTCGTCACCGTTTTTCCATTTATAGACACCGTGGCCGTGCATCATGTTGTGCTGCCAGTCACCCGTGTAGGTGGCAACGCCTTTCCAGACGAAAGTACCCTTTCCGCTCTGTTCGCCTTGCAGGAAGGAACCGGTATAGGTGTCGCCGGAGGCAAAGCGCATGGTGCCTTCGCCGCTGCGCTCGCCCAGGAGATATTGTCCCTCATAGACATCGCCGTTGCGAAACTTATAGATGCCGCGACCGTCCTGCATGTCATTCTTCCAATCCCCGGTGTAGTAGTCGCCGGTGGAATAGAAATAAGTGCCGCGGCCATTGCGCTCGTTGTTAGCCCAAGAGCCTTCATATTTTTCGCCGTCCCCCCAGTCAAAGACTCCCTTACCGGACTTTTTGTCATCCACCCAGTCGCCTCTGTAGTAAGCGCCGTTCTCGTAGGTATAAACACCCTTTCCGTTACGTTTGTCATTCTTCCAACTTCCTTCGTAGCGCGCCCCGTTGTAGTAGTACATCGTGCCCGAACCCTCCTTTTTGTTGCGATACCACAAGCCAACGTAGCGGTTATTGTTCACAGCGTAGAACGTACCTTTTCCGTTGCGTTCATTCTTTGTCCAGTTGCCCTCATAGCGCGAGCCGTCGGCATAGTTAAACGTACCCTCGCCGTGACGAAGACCTTTGACGAACTCACCTTCGTAGGTGTCGCCGTTGGAATAGACCGCCCTTCCTTTGCCATTGGGTTTGCCACCGACGAGTTCGCCGGTATAGACCGCACCGTCGCGGAGCGTGCAAGAACCGACCATGATTTTCTGTGCATGGGCGGGGGGCACGGCGGGCAAAATCAAAACGAGAGACAGAAGGTATGTGAGAATGGATGAACGATGCTTCATGTTTTATTGGGCGTTGGCGTTAGCGTTGGCGTTAGCGTTTACTTTATACAATTAATATATAGGACTTGAGAACTGAAACTTGAAACTATAATCTTGAAACAGCTCACATGTCAGAATGACTCTTCAGCCACTCTTCGGCGCGGGCGAGGTCTTCGGGAGTGTCGATTCCGATGGTTTCAGCGTGGGTGTAGCCGACGCGAATGTCGAGACCTGCTTGCAGCCAGCGAAGTTGCTCAAGCGATTCTGCTTGTTCCAGACTGCTGACGGGCATTTGCGTGATGCGTTTCAGCGAATCGGCGGTGTAGGCGTAGAGACCGATGTGTTTATAGAATACATGTTTCGATGCCCACTGTTCCTGCTCGACGCCGCGAAGATAAGGAATAACACTGCGGGAAAAATAGAGTGCGCGGTTGTTGTTGCTGACCACCACCTTCGGAGAGTTCGGATTGGCGAGCGACTCAAACGGAGTGTCGGCGGGGAAAGGCATGACGAGCGTGGCAATGTCCGTGGCAGCATCTTCTTCGAAGGGGCGCCGGATGGCTTCAAGTTGCGATGCCTGAATGAAAGGCTCGTCGCCTTGCACGTTGATGATTACATCGGCGTGACTGCCG
>JBJEAG010000207.1:0-2148 GCA_051868855.1 Alloprevotella sp.
AAAAAGCAGACCCGACATTGCTGGTGGCTGCCTTTTCGGCACAGGGCGTCTATCTCCGTTCGCTCGGCAGAATCGAAGAGGCTCTGAAGACTTATCACAAGGGATTGGAAATTGTCACCTCGGGCAGTTTCCGCAAGAATCCGAGCGCTGACGCCATTGATGAGATTGCTTCACTCTACATCAACCTTGCCGTGCTCAATCTGGACATGCAGAACAAGGAAGAGGCAGCGCGAAACGCGGAGTTTGCAGGAAGTTGGGCGGAACGCAGCCAAGACACGGATCTGCGAAGCACCATCTTCGGCGTGACGGGCTCCGTGCTGACGGGATGCGGCAAACTCGAAGCTGCCATGAAATGGCAAGACAAAGCCTACGCCGACGCGCTCCGCGCCGATAACCGGGAAGCGGCATTCCGCGCCGCAGCCTACGCAATGCTCATTGCCGACCGCATGGGCAACAAAACGAAAGCGCAACAGTGGCGAAAGGATTGTCAGCATTTGCTCCCCGCCGTTCCCTCACCCATGGCGCGGTTGGTCTATTATCAAGCGGAGTGTTCCATCGCGCTCCAAGGCGGCAACCACCGCGACGCCATCTCTTTCTTCGAAAAGATTCTCCGCCTCGACGGCATCGCGAACCTGCCGTTCGTGCAGTTTGACTGCTACAACAATCTTCACCGCTCACACGCCGCGCTCGGCAACTATCGCGAAGCTTATTCCACCCTGCTCAAAGCGAACGAACTGCGCGACACGCTGTGGCAGCAGGAGAAAGCGGAGACTTTGCAGGAACTGACGGTGAAATACGAGACAAAGGAAACGGAACTGGCACTGGCGCAGAGTGAAACGCGCCGCGCGCGCACCCTGATGTGGCTTTTCGCCGCCCTCGGTCTGCTGCTCGCAGCGGTGGTCCTTTTTGTCGTGTATGCCGGACGGCAGCGCCGCCGCCGTTTGCAAAACGAAATGGAATTTGCACGCCTGCGTGCCGACGTCAGTCGCCAATATGTCGAAGGGTTGGAAAGCGAGCGCCGACGCATGGCGGGAGAACTCCACGACGGCGTCTGCAACGACCTTCTCGCCGTCAAGATGCGTCTTGCCGACGAGAACTCTTCAGCCGATGCTGCGAAACTCATTGAACACTGTCGAGAATCGGTGCGACGCATTTCCCACGAACTCATGCCGCCGGAGTTTGCCTACGCCACACTGGACGAGGTGATTCGCTTCTTTGTCCACCAGCAAGCCGAAGCTGCTCTGCCGAAAATCGTCATCACCTACGCCTCCCATCTTGCCGACGGCACTCGCTGGGAAGACATTCCCGACACCGTCGCGCTGGAAGTCTATCGCATCGTGCAGGAAGCCGTGGGCAACGCCGTGAAACATTCCGGTGCCGATGCCATCGCCGTGGAACTCCGTCAAGACCAAAGCGCACTGCGCCTCAGCATCACTGACAACGGAAAGCATCGCTCGACGTCGAAGCGCGGTCTGGGACTTGATTCCATGCGCCGCCGCGCCGCTGCCATCGGTGGGAAACTCACCATTTCACGTTCCGAAAGCGGCGGTACAACGGTGAGAATGGAAAAAACCACGGAAAACCGTAATTGACACGCTTTCAAAGGTGCCGTAATTTTGCAGACACAATCTTTTTGCAAAACTCGCACCCATCTCATGACAGATAAACTTACGCTTTCAAAGATGAAAATTGCCATTGTCGATGACCACGATTTGGTGAGGGAAGGGCTGAACGTCGTCCTTTCCCGGCAAGGTGCCGACAACGTGGAGAAATTCAGCAACGCCACTGAGTTGGTGACGGCGCTTGACGGCGGAGAGCGATTCGATTTCTACATCATCGACCTCGAACTTCCCGACTTGGACGGCTTCGTGCTCATTGAAATGATTCGTGCCCGCAATGCCACCGCCCCCATCATCGTCAGCACCGTTCACGACGAAATCTGGACTCTGCGCAAACTGCTGGCGCGGGACGTGAACGCCATCATCTATAAGTCGGGCGACGGAAGCGAAATCATGACCGCCATTGAGGAAATCATCCACGGAAACAACTACTATTGCGAAGCGGTTCACAAAACGCTCGCCATTGCCGGCGACAGTTCCGCCCACCCCACCCTGCGCGAACTGGAGGTGCTGAATCAGATTGCGCAAG
>JBJEAG010000208.1:0-10118 GCA_051868855.1 Alloprevotella sp.
GGGGTGGTCTCTTACCCGGGGTTCTCGCTCGCTACGCTCGCTTCACCCCGGGCTAACATCTCGCCCTCCTTCGTCGGGCTCGTTCGTGCTTTCAGCACTTACCATCCGGTAAATAAGAGGTTTGTCTGTCCTAACTAACACGGGTTTTTCTCAGCGTCGATTCTTTCTCCGATTTTGCGCGCTCCTGTTTTCATTTCTCCCCGTTGTTGTTTTCTTTTTCCTTTCTGCGCCTTATTGTCGGCTCTGCAAATCTTGAAGCCCGCATTTTTTCGTAACTTCGCCGCGCGAAATGCACCTAAGTTTCTGAAACACTCAATCATCCCTTCTGAAAACTCATGCAATTCCTCATCAACTTCGTCCTTGCCAACCTCAACTATTGGTGGGTCTTTGTTTTCATGGCAGTGGAAAGCTCTTTCATTCCCTTTCCTTCCGAGGTGGTCGTTCCGCCTGCCGCTTTCCTCGCCATGACGCCCGACAGCGGGCTGAACATCCTGCTGGTCGTGCTCGTCGCCACGGCGGGAGCCGACCTCGGCGCCTTGATAAACTATTTTCTCGCCCGTTGGCTCGGCCGTCCCTTGGTCTATCGTTTTGCCGACAGCCGATTCGGACACATTTGCTTGATTGACCGCGCGAAGGTCGAGCATGCCGAAAACTATTTCCGAGACCACGGCGCCGCTTCCACCTTCTTCGGACGTCTCATCCCCGCCGTGCGCCAACTCATCAGCATTCCCGCCGGTCTTTCCGGCATGCCGCTCGGAAAGTTCCTCCTCTTCACGACCCTCGGTGCCGGCATCTGGAACTCCGTTCTGGCATTGCTCGGCTGGTTCATCTTCAAAACTTTCCCCGTCAGTTCCACTCGTGAAGTCGCCGATTTGGCTGCTCAGTACAGTCACGAGATTGGCTACGTCATTCTCGGACTCGCCGTCGCTGTCGTTGCCTTCCTCATCTACAAAGCCCGCAAATGATGCTCTGCCGTTTTTCTTCGTTCGTTCTTTGTGTCGCGTGGGCTTTCCCCGTCGCCCTCTTCGCGCAGTCTGCCGCCTTTGAAGAAAAGGGCGTCAGCGAGCATCAGTGGACCTGGGGCATAGGCGGGGCGAACGTGCTTGACACCTATCTTTCCCCTTTGGAATATGTCGGTCCCGACTTCGCCGTCACCCACCGCACGGAGAGACTTGCGCGCTGGGGAAAGGGACACGTGACGACCCACGCTTTCTATTCTGCCCACTTTGCCTACCTCCATTCCCCCACTGACGACGCCAAGGAACTCGATTCGGAACTCTCTGCCTCGGGTGGTTGGCTCTACAATTTCCGTCCTTCCTCCCGTTGGCGCTTTGGAGTGGGCGGGCTGATGGAGCTGACGACCGGTTTCACCTATAACACCCGCGGCACGAACAATCCGGCGCAGGGGCGGCTCGGCACCGCCATCCTTGCCTCCGCTCTGGCGGAATATCATTTCAAACTGAAGAAGCGCGACGCGCTCGCCCGAATCACGCTCGACGCGCCGATGCTCGGGCTTCAGTTCTCGCCGGAGTATGGGCAGTCCTACTACGAAATTTTCTCCCTCGGGCACACTTCGGGCATTCTTCATTTCACCCATCCCGGCAATGCGCCGACCTGTCGCCTCGCTGCCACCGTGCAGCTGCCGCTTGCCGGAGCACGCGTGACGCTGGGCTACACGGGCGACGTCCGTCAGTTTGACAGTGCCGGACTGAAACGCCACGCCTGGCGAAACTGCTTCCTCATCGGCTACACTCGCCAACTGAAACTGCTCCGCAAGTGAAGCATCGGACGCTCTTTTCGCCGCTTCGGATTGTTCTCGCATCTTTTCTGAAACACACATTCAAAACCTCCTCACGTGAAACGTTCCCTCCGTCTTCTCCCGCTCCTCTTTTCGTTCGTCGCAAGCCTGACGCTCGTCTCCTGCGTCACCGAGGACGTGCCCGCCGACACCCGAACGGGCAACTTTGAGTCCCTTTGGCAAACGCTCGACGCACGCTACTGTTTCTTCCCGCTCAAGGCGGAGGAGTTCGGGCTTGATTGGAACGAAGTCCGTCAGCGTTACGCGCCGCGCGTCTCGGAGTCCATGACGCAGAAGCAACTGTTTGAGGTTTTGGGAGACATGATTTGTGAACTCCGCGACGGACACGTGAATCTCTATGCCGCCCACGATGTGGCGCGCTACGGCGCCTGGTTCGACGACTATCCCATGAACTACAGCGACTCGCTTGAGCGCAAAACTTTGGGAAGAACGGAGGACTACGCCAATGCCTCCGGGTTGAAGTATCGGGTACTCGATGACGGCATTGGTTATGTTCGCTGCGCCACCTTTGAACTTCTTTTCGGCGAGGGAAACCTCAGCGAAGTCATGCAGGCACTCGCGCCCTGCCGCGCCCTGATTGTCGATGTGCGTCAAAACGGCGGCGGCATGCTGACGGCGGCGGAGCGGCTCGCCTCGCTGTTTGTCAACGAGCCCACGGTCGGCGGTTACATCTGTCACAAGACCGGTGCCGGTCACAGTGACTTCTCGGCGCCCGAGCCCATTGAAATCAAACCCTTCGAGGGACTTCGTTGGCAGAAACCGGTTGCCGTGCTCACCAATCGCCGAACTTTTTCCGCCGCCAATGCCTTTGTGATGTATCTCAAGGGACTCCCGAACGTCACAATCGTCGGCGACCGCACAGGCGGCGGCTCGGGCATGCCCTTCAGTTCCGAGCTGCCCAACGGATGGAGCCTGCGCTTCTCCGCCTGTCCCCTGCTGAACCGCGAGATGCAGCACACCGAATCCGGCATCCAGCCCGACGTGAAGACGGACATCACTTCCGAAGACTACGCCCGAGGCATCGACACCATTCTCGAAACTGCCCGCCGCCTTCTCGCCGAGAAAGCGAACGGCGGCGCGGAAGAGTGAGCCGAACGGAGGAGGGTCGCGAAACGGGTTGCATACACCTATATAATATATATAAGGAGTGGAAGTCTCCGACGGGAGACGAGGCGTGCGCAGTTTGAAACTGGTAGACAGTTTTGCAGCGTTTCTTTTCCAAGATTGCAAGCAACGTTCCTATCATAATGCTGAAAAAGTGGCGCGAGGTTTGACTTTTTGTAAAAATATTCTTACATTTGCACCCGACATCAGCGTTTTATGCACATGAAAGCTATACTAATTGTTCGACTTAGCAGCCTGATTAGCCTGCGTACCGAGGGTACGCGGAAGTGAACTGACTGCATGTCGGGCATTCTCAGCCACACAAACGTGTGATGCCGGCTTTGTTCCTCACTTCCGTTCCCGGATTTGAGGATTATTTTTTTAGCACACCTCTCAGACAAACCACGACGTCTCCGACACGTCGGTTCATTTCAAACAAACAGTCCTCCCATGAGCGAAAGACTTTACATTTTCGACACCACCCTCCGCGACGGCGAACAAGTGCCGGGCTGCCAACTCAACACCATTGAGAAAATTCAGGTCGCCAAGCAACTGGAAGCCCTCGGAGTGGATGTCATCGAAGCCGGATTCCCCATCTCCAGCCCCGGCGACTTCAACTCCGTCATCGAAATCTCGAAAGCGGTCACCTGGCCCACCATCTGCGCCCTCACCCGAGCCGTCGAGAAAGACATTGACTGCGCCGCTGAAGCCCTCCGCTTCGCCAAGCGCAAGCGCATTCACACCGGCATCGGCACAAGCGACAGCCACATCAAATATAAGTTCAACTCCACCCGCGAAGAAATCATTGAACGCGCCGTGGCTGCCGTGAAATATGCCCGCCGCTTCGTCGATGACGTCGAGTTCTACGCCGAAGACGCCGGACGCACCGACAACGAATATCTTGCCCGCGTCGTGCAAGCCGTGGTAAACGCCGGCGCCACCGTCGTGAACATCCCCGACACGACAGGCTACTGTCTGCCCCACGAATACGGCGCAAAAATCAAATATCTCATGGAAAACGTGGACGGAATCGGCGAACGCGCCATCCTTTCCACCCACTGCCACAACGACCTCGGCATGGCGACAGCCTGCACCTTGGCGGGAGTGCTCAACGGAGCAAGACAAGTTGAAGTGACCATCAATGGAATCGGCGAGCGCGCCGGAAACACTTCGGAAGAAGAAATCGCCATGATTCTCAAGTGCCACAATCTTGACATCCAAACCAACATCAACACGCGCAAGATTGCTGCCACGAGCCGCATGGTAAGTTCGCTGATGAACATGCCCGTTCAAGCGAACAAAGCCATTGTCGGACGCAACGCCTTTGCCCACTCCAGCGGTATTCATCAGGACGGAGTGCTGAAGAACACGGAAACCTACGAAATAATCAATCCGAAAGACGTCGGCATCGACGACAACTCCATCATCCTCACCGCCCGCTCCGGACACGCCGCCTTGAAGCACCGCCTGGAAGTCTTGGGAATCGAAGTCGGCGAAGAGAAACTCAACGACATCTACTCTGCCTTCCTCGCCCTCGCCGACAAGAAAAAAGAGGTGACCGACGACGACATCCTCGTGCTCGCCGGAGCAGAACGCGCCGCCTCCCATCAAATCAAGTTGGACTATCTGCAAGTCACGAGCGGTCTCGGCGTGCGCCCCGTCGCCGCCATCTCCCTCGACATCGCCGGCGAGAAGTTCCAAGCCGCCGCTGAAGGCAACGGTCCCGTCGATGCTGCCATTCGTGCGCTCAAGCAAATCATCCGCCGCGAAATGACGCTCAAGGAGTTCACCATCCAAGCCATCAACAAAGGCTCCAACGACGTCGGAAAAGTTCACATGCAAGTCGAACACAACGGCTCCGTCTATTACGGCTTCGGAGCGAACACCGACATCGTCGCCGCCAGTGTGGAAGCCTATCTCGACGCCATCAACAAGTTCAAGGCTTGACCGGACACACATTATTATAATATAAGCAAGCACACATTATTATATATACAGCACACAGACTCTAACTCCAAATCTCATGAACACGCTTTTCGACAAAATTTGGGACAAGCACGTGGTGCAACACGTGGAAGACGGTCCCGACCAACTCTATATTGACCGCCTCTATGCCCACGAAGTGACCAGCCCGCAGGCATTCGAGGGAATGCGCCGCCGCGGTCTGAAGTGTTTCCGTCCGCAGCAGATTTTCTGCATGCCCGACCACAACACGCCGACCCACGACCAGGACAAAACCATCGAAGACCCCGTGTCACGCAAGCAGGTAGATACGCTCGCAAAAAACTGCGAAGACTTCGGACTCACCCACTTCGGCATGATGAACCCCAACAACGGCATCATCCACGTCGTCGGTCCGGAACAAGGACTCTCCCTTCCGGGCATGACCATCGTCTGCGGCGACTCCCACACCTCCACCCACGGAGCCATGGGTGCCGTGGCGTTCGGCATCGGCACCTCGGAAGTGGAAATGGTCATGGCTTCGCAGTGCATTCTCCAAGCCAAACCCAAGTCCATGCGAATCAACGTCGAGGGCAAACTGGGAGAAGGCGTCACCGCCAAAGACATCGCCCTCTATCTCATGAGCCAACTCACCACGAGCGGCGCCACGGGATATTTTGTGGAATATGCCGGCAGCACGATTCGCAACCTCTCCATGGAGGGACGCCTGACGCTCTGCAACCTCTCCATCGAAATGGGAGCACGCGGCGGCTTCATCGCGCCCGACGAAACCACCTTCGCCTATCTCAAAGGAAAAGACCACGCGCCGAAAGGCGAAGCCTGGGACAAGGCGGTCGAAGAGTGGAGCCAACTCAAAAGCGGCGACGACGCCGTCTTCGACAAGGAACTGACCTTCCGCGCCGAGGACATCGAACCGATGATTACCTACGGCACAAATCCCGGCATGGGCATCGGAATCAGCCAGCGCATCCCCGCTCCGCAAAATGCCTCCGACGAGAAGGCGTTGGCTTACATGAAATTCGCAGAGGGCGAAGCCATGATAGGCAAACCTGCCGACTACGTCTTCCTCGGCGCCTGCACCAACGGTCGAATCGAAGACTTCCGCGCCTTTGCCTCCATCGCGCAGGGTCGCCACAAAGCGCCCGGCATCACAGCGTGGCTCGTGCCCGGCTCCTGGCGCGTTCTGGCGCAAATCAAGGAAGAAGGATTGGACAAGGTCTTGGAAGAAGCCGGCTTTGAGATTCGCCAGCCGGGCTGCTCCGCCTGTCTCGCCATGAACGACGACAAGATTCCTGCCGGAAAACTCGCCGTCTCCACCTCTAACCGTAACTTCGAGGGACGTCAGGGTCCCGGCTCGCGCACCTGCCTCGCCTCTCCGCTCACTGCCGCTGCCACTGCCGTCACCGGCGTCATCACCGACCCGCGCACGCTGCTCTGAGACGGTTCCTTCACTCCACGTATTTCCCTCAAAGCATACTCCAAAATCATGAAACAGAAATTCGACATCATCGAGAGCACCTGTGTGCCCCTTCCTCTCGAAAACATAGACACCGACCAGATAATCCCCGCCCGCTTCCTCAAAGCCACCGACAAGGAAGGCTTCGGCGACAACCTCTTCCGCGACTGGCGCTACAATGCCGACGGCTCGCCGAAGGACTTCGTCTTGAACGACCCGACCTATTCGGGAGAAGTCCTCGTTGCAGGAAAGAACTTCGGCTGCGGCTCAAGCCGCGAACACGCCGCCTGGGCAATCGCGGGCTATGGCTTCCGCGTCGTGGTCAGCTCCTTCTTCGCCGACATCCACAAGCAGAACGAACTGAACAACTTCGTCCTGCCCGTCGTGGTCAGTGAAGCGTTCCTCGCCTCGCTCTTTGCCAGCATCAAGGCAGATCCCGCCACAAAAGTGCGCATCGACCTGCCCGCACAGACCATCACCAACCTCGCCACCGGCGAAACCGAACAGTTTGACATCAACGGCTACAAAAAATATTGCCTTATGAACGCCCTCGACGACATCGATTTCCTCGTCGAAAGCAAAGACAAGATTGAAGCCTACGAGAAAAAGTGACGACTATGGAAATCATGGACACCACCCTGCGCGACGGGGAACAAACCAACGGCGTCTCTTTCGTGCCCCACGAGAAACTGCAAATTGCGAAAATGCTTTTGCGGGAAGTCTGCGTGGACCGCATTGAAGTGGCTTCGGCACGCGTCAGCGAAGGAGAACGGCGCGCCGTGACCGACATCTGCGCCTGGGCTGCCCGCCACGACTGTCTGGAGCGCGTGGAGGTGTTGGGTTTCGTGGACCGTCACGTTTCCTTGGACTGGATTAACTCCTGCGGCGGCAAGGTCATCAACCTTCTCTGCAAAGGCTCGCAGCGTCACTGCATGCTTCAACTCCACAAGACGCCCGAGGAGCACATCAAGGACATTTGCGACGAGATTGCCTACGCTGACTCGCTCGGCATCGCCGTCAATGTCTATCTCGAGGACTGGTCCAACGGAATGAAGGACAGTCGCGACTATGTCTTCCAACTCGTCGATGCCCTCAGCACCCGCACCTCGGTCAAGCGCTTCATGCTTCCCGACACGCTCGGCGTGCTCGACCCTCTCTCCGCCGTGCGACATCTTCATCACATGCGGAAACGCTATCCGAACCTTCACTTCGATTTCCACGCCCACAACGACTACGACCTCGCCATTGCCAACGTTTCCGCCGCCGTGCTCTGCGGCTGCAAGGGCATTCACACTGCCGTCAACGGGCTCGGCGAACGCGCCGGCAATGCGCCGCTCGCCAGTGTGCAGGCGATTCTCCACGACCACTTCCACTTGGAGACGCGCATCAGGGAGAACATGCTCTTCCAAGTGAGCCGCCTTGTCGAAAGCTACAGCGGCGTGGCTGTGCCCGCCAACAAACCGATTGTCGGCGAAAGCGTCTTCACGCAGGTTGCCGGCGTCCACGCCGACGGCGACAACAAGTCGAACCTCTACTGCAACGCCTTGCTGCCCGAACGCTTCGGACGCGTCAGAGAATATGCCCTCGGCAAAAACTCCGGCAAAGCCAACATCTTGAAAAACCTGGAGGCGTTCGGACTGGAGCTGACGCCGGAGCAGACGAAAAGGGTCACGGCACGCATCATCGAACTCGGCGACAAAAAGGAGATGGTGACGCAGGACGACCTCCCCTACATCGTCTCCGACGTGCTCAAACACGACACGCCGCAAGACCGCGTCCGACTCATCAACTATCTCGTCACCACAGCCCACGGGCTCAAACCCACCGCGCAGCTCAAGATTGAGTTTGAAGGAAAGGAATATGAGGCACAAGCCGTCGGCGACGGACAGTATGACGCCTTCATGCGCGGCATCCGCGACATCTTCAAACATCGTCTCGGGCGGAAGTTCCCGATGCTGACGGGCTACTACGTCACCATCCCGCCCGGCGGTCGCACCGACGCCTTCGTGCAGGCAGTCATCACGTGGGAATGGGAAGGCAAAACCATCCGTACCCGCGGTCTCGACGCCGACCAGACGGACGCCGCCATCAAAGCGACGATGAAGATGCTCAACATGATTTACTAATACATTATTATATATAAGGAGCGGTTCGCTGCCGTTTCCTTCAAAAAAGAAAAACTCATCATGAAACTTCACATTGCAGTGCTCGCCGGCGACGGCATCGGCCCTGAAATCAGCAAAGTCGGCGTAGATGTCATGGAAGCCGTCTGCCGCAAGTTCAACCACGAAGTCACCTTCACGCCCGCTCTCTGCGGCGCCGCCGCCATTGACGCCGTCGGTGACCCATTCCCCGAAGAAACCTTCGAAATCTGTCGTCAGGCAGACGCCGTCCTCTTCTCTGCCGTCGGCGACCCGAAATATGACAACAACCCCGCCGCCAAAGTGCGTCCGGAGCAGGGTCTGCTCGCCATGCGCAAGAAACTCGGACTCTTCGCCAACATCCGCCCCGTGCAGACCTTCGACTGTCTCGTCCACAAGTCTCCGCTGAAAGAGGAACTCGCCAAAGGCGCTGACTTCGTCTGCATCCGCGAACTCACCGGCGGCATGTATTTCGGTGCAAAGAAGGAAGGCGACGACGAAGCCTTCGACACCTGCGCCTACACCCGCCCCGAGGTGGAGCGCATTTTGAAAGTGGCGTATGAATATGCCATGCGTCGCCGCCGCCACCTCACCGTGGTCGATAAAGCCAACGTGCTCGCCTCCTCCCGCCTTTGGAGAAAGGTCGCACAGGAAATGGCGCCGAACTATCCCGAAGTCACGACCGACTACATGTATGTCGATAACGCCGCCATGCGCATGATTCAAGAGCCCCGCTTCTTCGACGTCATGGTGACCGAAAACACCTTTGGCGACATCCTCACCGACGAAGGCTCCTGCATCACCGGCTCCATGGGATTGCTCCCCTCTGCCTCCACCGGCGAAAGCACGCCCGTCTTTGAACCCATCCACGGTTCCTGGCCGCAAGCCAAAGGAAAGAACATCGCCAACCCCTTGGCACAGGTGCTTTCCGTCGCCATGCTCTTCGAGTATTTCAACCTCATGGACGAAGCAGCCCTCGTGCGCCGCATCGTGGACAAGTCGCTCGATGAGAACGTTCGCACGCCGGAAATCCAAGTCGAAGGCGGCGGAGTCTATGGCACGAAAGAAGTGGGCGCTTGGCTCGTGGAACAAATCGAAGCCTGCTGAAAGGCACGGTTTCAAGAGCCTAACCTCTGCTCCATGGACCAATTCCCCAAATGGATGCTCGCTCTGGCGGGCGTGAATCTTCTGCCGCTGCTTGCCTCCCCGTTCTTCCTTTTCGGCAACCTTCCCCTTTGTCAAGGTCACACGGGAGTGCTCTATCTCTTGTGCTATCTGCTCACGCAGTTGGCTTGGCTTCTGCCCTTGGCAGCGTTCTTCGTCAGTCTCGACCGCTATCGCCGCGGCTTTGAGACCTCCGGCGTGGTCATTGCTTTGACGGGCTGGGTCATCGCCGCCGTCGGCGTTTGGTTGCTTCTGTGATTCCGCAGTGTCGGTGGCATTTTAGCGCAAGTTGGTAAAATCCCTTATGTCTTTTTGGTTGCGCGTTTTTCTTGCGTCTCTCTTGGCATTCTTGTCACAGGAATCGTCAAGGTGGCAAGAAGAACGCGCAATTAAATTTATTGCAGGTCGGTAAATGGTGTTATTGCTGTCCGGTAAAAGTTGTTTCATCCGGATGGTGAGTGCTGAAAGCACG
>JBJEAG010000209.1:0-2134 GCA_051868855.1 Alloprevotella sp.
ATCTCGAAGCTTGCTTCAGAGAGTTTCTGAGGGCTACAGCATCAATGGCTCGAAAAAGACATTTTGCATCAAGCGCAAGGTGTGGAATTCTGTTTTTGTTTTTCCAATTGACACAGGGTTTTGCAGTTGAGCCGAAAAAACTCTTGTCCGGATGGTGAGTGCTGTAAGCACGATGAGCCCGACGAAGGAGGGCGAACTGTCAGCCCGGGGTGAAGTGAGCGCAGCGAGCGAGAACCCCGGGTAAGGAGTCCCCCCAAGATGGAGTGCTGAAAGTACGACAGATTGGACGAATGAAGCAATCGTTCCCATTGACAGACGCTGTAGAAGGTTCTGTAAATCTGTCGTACTTACAGCACTCCAATTACTTATAACGTCATCACCCAGAGTTCTCGCTCGCTTCGCTCGCTTCACCCTGGGCTATAATCTCGGTCGCTTGCGCTCCCTCGTTCGTGCTTTCAGCACTCACCATGCGGTTAATAACATTCGACAAACTTTTACCGGACAGCAATAAAAAGAAATCGGGCTTGTAGCCCTCTCCATCCGGTCTAATGTAAACGCGATGCTTTTACCGAACAGCAGGTAGATTCCTGTTTTGTTTTTCCAATTGCCACAGGATTTCCCCGTGACCCAAGTAAATCTCAAAAACTCTCGAAGGAGAGGGGGAGAAGGGCTTTGGCACCAATAAATTCCCACACCTCGTCTCTGCTGCAAAGCAGAACACGGATGAAATGGCGGGCACGTGTTTCTGCTTCCACCAGTGCTTGACGGCAGATGCCGCAAGGGCTGATGGGCGAGAGGGTGAAGTCCTCGCCGTCCTTGCGTGCCGCAATGGCAATGGTTGACACGGGAACGTCCGGGTAGTGAGCGTGGGCATAGAACAAGGCGGTGCGCTCGGCACAAGTTCCGGCTCCGAAAGCGGCATTTTCCTGATTACTGCCGCAAACCGTTTCGCCGTTGTCAAGCAGGATGGCGGCGCCCACGCAGAAGTGAGAGTAGGGGGAATAGGCGGTGTAGGTGGCTTGACGAGCCAGTTCCACCAATTTGAAATCATCTTTTCCCAGGGCTTCCTCTGAGAGCTCGTGGCGAACGTAGTGAATGAAGAGTGCGCAATCCATGTCGTGAAATATTTTGGAAAAGATGAGTGAATAGATACTTTTTTTAAAAAGATGTAGGGAAGAGGGAGTGTCAAAATGCAGATTTGACTACAACCTCAAAGGTGCGTCAGAATGGCTAAGATGACACACCGCTTTTAGACTTACATCATGACCTGATTCAAAGAAAAGTCACCCATAATCTTGCTGCGGTCCACGTTGCCTCTGATGCCGGGGATAGAACCGGTTTGGGTGTATTGCCACATGATGTATTCCATACCGTCGTTCAGCACGGGGCTGTCGCTACGGTAGCGAGCAATCATGAAGTGGTAGTCGGTGAAAAGACCGGAGAGATGTCGGTTGTAGAAGTTGTGGTAGGTGTAGAGCAGAGGTTTGCGACCGTAGAACTCAGTCACTTTCTCGATGAAGCAGCGGAGGTCTTCGATGAAGGTCTCTTCGCTCACGGTGCCTCGGTGTTCGATGTCAATGATGGGCACGAGGTCCTGCTCGTCGCGACGCACCACGGAGGTGAGGTTTTCAAACTGCTTCTTCCAGTCAATGGCGGGGCGATAGAAATGGTAACTGCCCACGCTGAGTCCGACGCGGCGTGCCTCGGCGAGGTTGCGGGCGTAGGTGTTGTCAATCAGCGATGCACCCTCGGTGGCTTTGAGATAGACGTAAGAGATTTGAGAATTGCGTGCCACTTCATCCCAGTCAATATATCCCTGATAGTGAGACACGTCGATTCCTTCCTTGTAGGCATTGTTGATGCGAGCGTTAGAAGTGGGAAGAAAGACGGCTGCAGCGTGGGTCATGAAATGCTCCGCCACGGATTTTGCGCTCAGTCGGTCAGGCTGAACGGCTTCATACTCCGCCATGCCTCGTCCGTTGTCTTTCTCTTTCTTTCGTGCGTCCGCCGGAAGTTGAGCGGCGGCAGTGAGGAAGACAGTGCAAACGAAGAGACTTTTGGAGAGGAAGCGGGAGAACATCATGTGGAGAAGAGTATTGGATGAAAGGTGTGACAACTGAAAAGCGTGAGCTTT
>JBJEAG010000210.1:0-2125 GCA_051868855.1 Alloprevotella sp.
TTCATCCGTGAAATCCGTGGTCTTTCATCCGTGAAATCCGTGGTCTTTCATCCGTTTTATCCGTGGTCTTTCATCCGTTTTATCCGTGGTATCAAAGAGGAGGACGCTCTTCATCTCCTACTCTCTTCGCAGCGGATAGTTTCCTCTCCACTTTTCGAAGAGTTCGGGTTGGCGGAGCAGACGGAGGTGGTCGGCGGCGGGGTCATAGCGTCGCAACGCTTCGGAGACGCGGCGTCCCTCGCCTTCGGGGAAGTAGGCATAGTCCTCGGGCAGGGGCGGCGGGGCGATGATGCCGAACGAATCTTCGTCGAGTCCGAAGAAGCGGGCGGTGGCAGTGAGTGCCATGCGCGTACCGTTGGCTTTGCCGTCGGCACTGTAGCCCGCAATGTGCGGCGTGGCGATGAAGACGCTGCGGAGAAGTTCACGGTCCACGTTGGGTTCGTTCTCCCAGGTGTCAATGACGGCAGCGGCAATGCGTTCGTCGCACAGCGCTTTCTTCAGCGCCTCCGTCTCCACGACTTCACCGCGGGAGGAGTTGATGAGCACGGGGCGTCGGCTGAGTTTCTCAAAGAAGGCGGTGTCGGCGAGATGAAAGGTCGAATGCGCCGTCGGCTTCCGCGTGAGTGGCGTGTGGAAGGTGATGACATCGGCGCGGCGTGCCGCTTCTTCCAACGAAACGAAGGCTTCGCTTCCTTCGACTTCTTCCCGCGGCGGGTCGCACAGCAGAATCTCACCGAAACCGAGTCTTTGTGCCATCTGCACCACCTTACTTCCCACGTGCCCTACTCCCACAACTGCCAAACATTTGTCGGCAAAGAAGCGGTCGGGAAGTTGCGTGACAGAGAGCGGAGCGGTGACGGGCGTCGGCGCTGTGCCTTCGCCATTCCAACCGTGAAGCACGAGTTGCAGGAGAGCGGTTTCCACATACTGCGCCACGCTGTCGGCATTGCAGCCCGGGCAGTTTGTCCAGGCGATACCTTTCTCTGCCAAATATGCCGTGTCGATGTGGTCGAAGCCGATGGTGGCAGAGGCGATGAACTTCACCTTCGAACCTTCCAGCAGTTTTCGGTCGCAGCGGGTTCGCGTCCGGACAATCAGCGCGTCAGCCTCCCTGACGGTGGCAGCGTCGATTTCTGCCCCCGGTTTGTAGATGACCTCGCCGAGACGTTCGGCATGTCCTTTCATGAACGGGATTTGAGAGTCGATGACGAGACGCATGGATTACTCCTTATTATATATATAAGAGAACGCGCTTATTTAAGAGACCACTCTTACTTTATCTTCGCCGTCTGCGGATTTCTCAGTCCGCGCGCTCCGGTGAGGAAGGCTTTGGCAGTGCCGAAGTTGAGGTTCATGTCCAGACGCACGGGAATGTGGTTTTTGTCGTCGGTGATGTAGAACGTGACGATTTCCTTTTCCTTACCGTTTTCTTTTTCCAAGAAGGAGAAGACGAGGCAGCGATAGGTGGTGGTGGTGTTTTCGATGGTGAAGTTCTTCTTGCCTTTATAGACGATGCTCTTCCATTCGCAGTGTCTGCCGTCTGCCATGAGGAAGTTGATTCTGTGACCTTTCTTCCATCCCGTGGCGTCGAAGGAGCGTGCTTTCTGGAGCATACTAATCATGTCGTAGCTGCAATACTTGCTGGTGTGGCTGCTCGTGATGGCAGGCTGCGTGTTCTTTTGGTAGCGCATCTTCACGCTGCTCTGTCCGTTGGGATAACTGTACCACACCTCATTCTTTCGGTAGGTTCCTCCCTCGAGCGCCTTCTTCACGTAGTACTGCGGCACAAGGTTGAGGTCGGTATATGCCATGAGGGTGTCTCTCATGACGAAGAGTTTGTCTGCCTTTTTGGAACCTCGGGTGATGAGGTAGGAGCGCCAGGCGGGATTGCCGTGATAGATGGTTTGCGTGGTGTTCATGGAAGCCGTTCCCACTTTCACCCAAACGAACTTCCAGTTGAAGTAGAGGTCATAAATCAGCGTTTCTCCGCTTTTGAATGCGCTGTTGGGAGCGGAGCATTGTGCCTGCGCCTCTTGCGTTGGGTTCAAGAAGAGGAAAGAGGCGAGCAGCGTGCAAGCAAGCAAACTGCGTTGGAGGAGGGAGCGTTTGAGAGTCATGATGAATG
>JBJEAG010000211.1:0-2119 GCA_051868855.1 Alloprevotella sp.
TCAATGTCACCGACGGAATCAACTTCTATTCCTTCAGCAAGGAATCCTTGCAGCAGATGAGCGACGAGTCCCGCCGAGCCGCGATTAGAGACAAAGAGACGAAGAGTCAAAGAGACGAAGAGTCTGATGTTGCTTCGCTCCAAGACAAAGAGTCGAAGAGTCAAAGAGACGAAGAGTCGGAGCAGGAATCCGAGTCGCAGCAGATAGACTTGAATCCGATACAACCTTCTGAGCAGCAGGAGCAGCCGATAAAGCCTGCGGAAGGCGAGCAACTGCAGCAGCATGAGCAGGTCGGAACGGCATTGTCGCGCATTCCCGTCAATGAGTTGAGCGGCGAACCCGACTTCACCTCCGCCGACAAGGCAGACGCCGTGGATGCCCTCATGGCGATGGCGGGAGGCGACGCAGAGAGCGTGACTGCCATCGCCATGGCGCAGATTGAGCAGGCGAACGCCACCATCGAAAAACTCAAAACCAAGAAACCGTCGCCCAAGAAAGCGAAACTCACGGGCAGCCCCATGCAGATGCTCGCCGCCCAGCAGCAGGCGAAACAGCAGAACGAAGACGCCGAGCGACAGCACCAAGCCGCACTTGATGAGGCGGAGCGGCTGCGCAAGGCGTGGACGTCCATCTACACCGAACTGCAAGGAAGACTCCGCTCCGAGAAGGAACGGCAGCAGCAGGAATATGAGGCACGGCAGAAACGCATCAACGAGCAAGCCGTGGAAGACGAGAAGAAGCGACGCGAGGAGGAACGCGCCTCCGCAGAAGCGAGAAAAGAGGCAGGGTTTGAGAATCCCATGCCCAACATCACCGAACGGTGGAACGGCGCAGATAAGTTCGACGGCGACACTGACGAGATGACCCTCCCCGACGGCACCACCCTCAACGGTCACTACGTTCTCCATGAGGCAGGTGCTGCCACCCCCTCCCACGACCCCCACACATGGCAGCCGTCAGAAGGTTTCCCGATGGACGAGAACGGCAACACCGTCAATGACCGCGACTACGAGCGCGACGCCGACGCCCGCCGCCACACCGAACAGATGTCTCAGAACTTCGACCAACGCGCCTCGCAGGAAGTGCCCGTGGTCAGCAGCGACGGCGTGGTCCTCAGCGGCAACGGTCGCACCATGGCTGGCATTCTTGCCGCCGAACAGGGAACGGATGCCGCCTATAATGACTATCTTCGCCGCCATTCCCGCAAGTTCGGTTTCACATCAGAGCAGGTGGAAGGCATGCAGCACCCCCGAGTGTCGTTCGTCCCCGACGAGCGTCTTCCCTACAACGCCAAGACCTTCGCCCGCTTCAACAAGCAGGCTCAGAAGAGTCAGAACAAGACCGAACAAGCCGTGAAACTCGGCAAGACCGTCTCCGACGGAGTGTTTGGCAAGATTGTCCGCATCATCAACGGTTTCGACACCATTGGCGAGTTCTACGCCGACGCCGAAGCCTCGCTCGGTGTCATCGGCATGCTCCGCCAAGCCGGCATCATCAGCAACGAGCAGATTGCCGAGATGGTCGATGGCATTCGCGGCGCGGAGCGACTTTCTGCAATCGGACGCGAGTTCTTGGAGAACATGCTCATCGGAAAGGCGTTCCAGAACGAACCCGACGTGGTCAGAATGCTGACCGCCGAACCCGCCATGCGCCGCAGCGTCATCGTTGCCCTCGGCGAGATTGCCGACAACGTCGCCCTCGGTGAGCAGTTCAGTCTGCAGCAGCAACTGACCGACGCCGTCAAGTTGTGCTACGAGGCTCGCCGTAACGGTGTGAAGTTCGGCGAACTCGTCAGTCCGTTTGCCACGCAAGGCGTTCTGTTCACCGACGAGGAAGGTTTCACCACCGTCGCAGACTTCCGAAACGCCGCCACCATGATGTTGGCAGACGTGTTGAACGACGAGCGAGTCACCATGCTGAAGACCACCTTCGCGCTCTACAACGCCGAGGCACGCAAGAGCGCCAACGGCGAAGCGGACATGTTCACCGACGGCGGTCGTGTTCGCACCGAGTCGGAGATTTTGAAAGACATCATTAACTTTATCAATACGAACTATGGAAGAAAACAAAAACTCGAAGAAGCCAAACGAAGCGCCGCAGAGCGCAGAAAGGCAGACGG
>JBJEAG010000212.1:0-10001 GCA_051868855.1 Alloprevotella sp.
CCACAAACATCAACGTATTCAATTCATTAAGACCGTTTACCGGACAGCAATAATCCGGTTTTTGTTTTTCCTAACTGACTCAGAGTTTTGCAAGTGACCCCATATCAAAAAATCCGCGTCGTTTTGAGGCAAATCCCAAAACGACGCGGCTGTTTCTTGAAATGCTAAAAGGCTTATATTGAGTCTTTTTCAGCGGGAAAGTGTAACCCCTCTCACTTCTTTTCGAGCAGACGATGGATGTCTTCGGCGGCGCGGCGACCGTCGGCGAGGCAGCGCACCACCAGCGAGGGACCGGTGAGGGCATCGCCGACAACTACCACATTCTCGGGGAGTCCCGGATGCTCCGGCTTGAGGAAGCCCATGGCGAGCAGAACGAGGTCAGCTTTGAGCGTCTCCTTCTTACCCGTCGGTTTCATCTGCGGGCGTCCGCCGTCGGCTGCGGGCTCCCATTCCACCGTTTCCACTTCCACACCGCGCACTTTGCCGTCCTTCGTGCCGAGGAAACGCAGCGAGGCGAGGTTCCAGCGACGCTCGCAACCCTCTTCGTGGCTCGAGGTGGTTTTGAAGACACGCGGATAGGCAGGCCACGGCGTTTGCGGGTTGTTGCCCACGGGCGGTTTCGGCATGATTTCAATCTGCATCACGGAAGCAGCGCCCTGACGATTTGCCGTGCCGATGCAGTCGGAGCCGGTGTCGCCGCCGCCGATGACGAGCACGTGTTTGCCGTGGGCGGTGATGCGTTCCTTGTCGCTGAACTCCTTGCCTGCCAGCACTTTGTTTTGTTGAGAGAGATAGTCCAGCGCGAAGTGAATGCCGGAGAGTTCGCGACCGGGAATGTCAAGGTTGCGCGGCGTCGGTGTGCCCGTGCAGAGACACCAGGCGTCATATCCCTCGGGAAGTTTCGCAGCGTCGATGGGAGAGGAAGTGACGAAGCGTATGCCTTCAGCCTCCATGACGCGGATGCGGCGGTCAATCACCGCTTTCTGCAGTTTGAAGTTCGGAATGCCGTAGCGCAAGAGTCCGCCAACCAGTTCTTCTTTTTCGAAAACAGTCACGTTGTAGCCCAGTCGGTTGAGGCTTGCTGCGGCAGAGAGTCCGGCAGGACCGGAGCCCACCACGCCGACTTTTTTGCCGAGGCGCGGATAGGTTTTCGGTTGCACCCACCCTTCGCGGAAAGCCGATTCAATCACGGCGCATTCGTCTTCGCGGATGGTGACGGGGGCATCGATGGCGAGTTTCAGCACGCAACTCTTCTCGCAGAGTGCGGGACAGATTCTGCCTGTGAACTCGGGGAAGTCGTTGGTGGCGGAGAGAATCTGATAGGCTTCTTGCCAATGTCCTTTGAAGATGGCATCTTGAAATTCGGGCGGACGGTTGCCCAGCGGACACGCCCAGTGGCAGAAGGGCACGCCGCAGTCCATGCAGCGCGAAGCTTGCAGCTTTCTGTCGCCCGTGTTGAGTGTCTGTTCAACTTCGCCGAAATCGGCAACTCGTTCATGGATGGGACGGTAGCCCGCACTTTGACGGGGTACGGTCAGGAATGCTTTTGGATTTCCCACTTTTGTTGTATGTTTTGCGCCTTCAGCGCGGTGGTTCAATGCGGCTGCGCCGCTGTTCAATGCCGCTGTGCGGCTGCTCAACGCGACTTCGTCGCTGTTCAAGTGTTCAATGCGGCTTTGCTTTGCTTCAAATAACGCTTCAATAGTCTCTTTGCACTTCGGCGATTCGTTGCTGGAGTTTGCGCATTTGTTCTTCGGCAAGTACCTTTTTATATTCAATCGGAGTGACTTGGATGAACTCGTCCACGTATTGTCCCCAGTTGTCCAGCATGGTGCGGGCAAGCGGCGAGCCGGTGTGGAAGTAGTGCTGACGAATCAGTTCGTGGAGTTCTTTGCGAGAAGCAGAGTCCTCGAGCAGAGAGAGTTCCACCATCTCCATGTTGCAGAAATAGTCAAAGCGATGGTGCTTGTCCCAAACGTATGCCACGCCGCCGCTCATGCCCGCAGCGAAGTTGCGTCCCGTGTCGCCGAGCACGACCACGCGACCTCCCGTCATGTATTCGCAGCAGTGGTCGCCCACGCCTTCCACGACGGCAATGGCACCCGAGTTTCTGACGGCGAAGCGTTCGCCGACGGTGCCGTTGATGAAGACCTCGCCGCTCGTGGCACCATATAATAAGGTGTTGCCCGCAATCGTGTTGTCTTCGGCACGGAAGTTGGCGCGGATGGGCGGTTGCACGCTGATGCGTCCGCCGCTTAGACCTTTTCCGAGATAGTCGTTGGCTTCACCTTCGAGTTTGAAGCTGATGCCGTGGGCGAGGAACGCACCGAAACTCTGTCCCGCCGAGCCTTTGAACTTGACGGTGATGGTGTCGTCGGGCAGTCCCGCTGCGCCATATTTCGTTGCCACGGCACCGGCGAGCATGCAGCCCACGGAACGGTCTGTGTTGGAGATGACATATTCCAAGGAAACCTCCTTGCCGTGGTTCACTGCCTCGGCGGCAGCTTCGAGCAGGAGCGTATCCTTCGTTTTCTCCGTTTCGGCGGGAGCGGGCGTGTCGGTGAAGTGGAGCGCTGCCGTGCCTTCCGCTTTGTGGAGCAGACGGGAGAAGTCCAGCAGCGCGGCTTTGCTTCCGGCGGGGGCGGGTTTCACGGTGATGAGGTCCGTGCGTCCCACGATGTCGTTCAGACTGCGGAAACCCATGTCTGCCAAATATTCCCTCACTTCGCGAGCCAGAAAGCGGAAGTAGTTCACGACATATTCATAGTGTCCGCGGAAGTGCTGGCGCAGTTCCGGATTCTGGGTGGCAACGCCGACGGGGCACGTGTTGGCGTGGCATTTTCTCATCATGACGCAACCCAGAACAATCAGTGCCGTGGTGCCGAAAGCAAACTCTTCGGCGCCGAGCAGTGCCATCGAGATGATGTCGCGTCCTGTTTTCAACTGACCGTCCGTTTGCAGGCGCACTCCGCCGCGCAGTCCGTTCAGCACGAGCGTTTGCTGCGTTTCCGAGAGTCCAATCTCGGGCGGCACGCCGGCATAGCGCATGGAAGAGGCGGGTGATGCACCCGTGCCGCCTTCTGCACCGGAAATGACGATGATGTCAGCTTTGGCTTTGGCAACGCCTGCGGCAATCGTGCCCACGCCGCTCTCGGCAACGAGTTTCACGCTGATTTTCGCTCTCGGGTTGAGGTTCTTGAGGTCGAAGATGAGTTGCGCGAGGTCCTCGATGGAGTAGATGTCGTGGTGGGGCGGCGGAGAAATCAGTGAGATGCCGGGGATGGAGTTGCGAGTTTTCGCAATCACCTCGTTCACTTTGTAGCCCGGGAGTTGTCCGCCCTCGCCGGGTTTTGCTCCCTGTGCCACTTTGATTTGAATCTCTTCGGCGTTGGAGAGGTATTCCGCCGTGACACCGAAACGTCCCGAGGCAATCTGTTTCGTTTTGCTGGAGAGCGAGATGTCCTCGAAAGAGTTGTGGAAGCGGCTGTTGTCCTCGCCGCCTTCGCCCGTGTTGCTTCGTGCACCGAGTTTGTTCATGGCGAGTGCCAGAGCCTCGTGGGCTTCTTTGCTGATGGCGCCGAAGGACATGGCACCCGTGACGAAATGTTTGACGATTTCCTCTTCCGGCTCCACCTCCTCGATGGGAATCGGGGCGTGGCGGAAGGTGAAGAAGTCACGCAGGAATATGGGGCTCTCCTTCTCGTCAGCCAAACGTGTGAACTCCTTGAACTTCTTGTAACTGCCCAAGCGCGTGGCAAGTTGGAGCGTACTGATGGTCTCCGGATTCCAAGCGTGCGGCTGTCCGTCTTTGCGATAGCTGAACTGTCCGATGTGGCGCAACAGTTCCAGCGGTTCGCCCAGAGCAGGCGTGTGGTGGAAACCGTCGGCGTGGAAGGCGGCATAGTCGCGGGCAATCTCGTCGAGACGCACACCGCCGAGGGTGGAGGCGGGAGTGCCGAAATAGGTCTGCAACAGTTCGTCGCTCAGTCCGACCGCCTCGAAGATTTTCGCACCGCGATAGGAGCGGATGGTGCTGATGCCCATCTTCGACATGATTTTGTAGAGACCCTTGCGCAGCGCGTTGATGTAGTTCTTCTCCGCCGTGTCATAGTTCATCTGCACCTCACCCTTCTTCACGAGGTCGTCCAACACGGCGAATGCCATGTAGGGGTTGATGGCACTGGCACCGTAGCCCAGCAGCAGAGCGGCGTGCATCACCTCTCTGATTTCACCGCTTTCGACGATGAGTGCGGTTTCAACGCGCTTTTGAACGGAAATGAGGTGGTGGTGGACGGCGCTGACGGCGAGGAGGGACGGAATCACGGCGTGTTTCTCATCGACTCCGCGGTCGCTCAGGACAATGTAGTTCACACCGTCCAGCACGCTCTGCTCGGCTTCGCGGCAGAGGCGGGTGAGGGCGGCTTGCAGTCCGGCGCGTCCCTTCTCGACTTCAAAGAGCATGGGCAGTTTGACGGTCTTAAAGCCTTTGTACTGTATGTGGCAAAGCAGGTCGAGCTGACGGTTGCCGAGCACGGGGTGGGGCAGGCGCACCATCTTGCAGTGGCTCTCGTCGGGGTTCAGAATGTTCTTGCCGACGGCACCGATATATTCCGTCAGAGACATCACCAGTTCCTCGCGAATCGGGTCGATGGGCGGGTTGGTGACCTGGGCAAACTGTTGGCGGAAATAGTTGAAGAGAATCTGAGGTTTGTCAGACAGCACGGCGGGCGGTGTGTCGTTGCCCATCGACGCAATCGGTTCGCTGCCGGTGGAGCACATCGGCATGAGCGTCCGTTCGACGTCTTCGCGAGTGAAACCGAAGACGCGGAGTTTGCAGGCGAGGTCCTCCACGCTGTTCTCCACCTTGCGGCCGCTCTTCAGGTTGTCCAGTTCGATGCGGTTTTCGGAGAGCCAGCGGCGATAGGGGTGCGCGTTGGCAAGCTGTTCCTTGATTTCGCCGTCATAGAAGATGCGACCCTCTTGCGTATCGACCAAGAGAATCTTTCCCGGTTGCAGACGTCCTTTCTCTTTGATGTCCGCTGCCTCGAAGTCAATGACGCCCGCTTCCGACGCCACGACCATGGTGTCGTTCTTGGTGATGAGGTAACGAGCGGGACGGAGACCGTTTCGGTCGAGCATGCCGCCCGCAAAACGTCCGTCGCTGAAAAGCAGGGCTGCCGGACCGTCCCACGGCTCCATGAGGATGGAGTGATATTCATAGAACGCCTTCAGTTCTTCACTGATGGGGTTCTTGTCGTTGAAACTTTCGGGCACCAGCATCGTCATGGCGTGGGGCAGACTCATGCCGCTCATGACCATGAATTCCAAGACATTGTCCAACGACGCAGAATCGCTCATGCCCGGTTGCACGATGGGGCAGAGCGGAGCAATGTCACCGAGCAACTCGGAGGAGAGCACTGCCTCGCGAGCTTCCATCCAGGAGCGGTTGCCGCGGATGGTGTTGATTTCGCCGTTGTGGGCGAGCAGACGGAACGGCTGTGCCAACCCCCACGTCGGGAACGTGTTGGTCGAGAAGCGGGAGTGAACCACCGCCAATCCGCTGGTGAAGTAGGGCTGTGTCAAGTCGGGGAAATACTCTCGCAACTGCATGGACGAGAGCATACCTTTATATATAATGGTACGCGAGGACAGGGAGCAGCAATAGAAATCCTTGTCGTGAACTTTGTTCTCCGTCTTTTTTCGGATGACATAGAGTTTACGTTCCAAGACATCGCCCTCCGCTCCGGTGATGAAGAGTTGTTTGATGTCCGGCTCGCACTCTCTTGCCTCGCGACCCAGGATGTCCGAATTGACGGGCACGGAGCGCAGATGCATCAGCGTCAGTCCCTCGCGTTCCGTTTCCTCCATGATGATGCGCAGAATCGCCTCCTGCCTTTCGGGGTCTTTGGGCAGGAAGATGAGACCGCTACCATATCGTCCCTTCTCGGGAACGGGTATTCCTTGCAGGAGAATGAATTCGTGGGGAATTTGAAGCATGATGCCCGCACCGTCACCGGTTTTTTGGTCGGCACCTTCTGCTCCGCGGTGCTTCATGTGTTCCAGCACCTTGAGCGCGTCGTCCACCAGTTCGTGGCTTTTGCTTCCGTGAATATTGACAATCATGCCCACACCGCAGGCATCGTGTTCGTAGTCGGGGCGATAGAGTCCCCCGCTCGTCCTTTCTTCTATAGACATAAAGCGTGTGTTAGTTAAGTCGGCGCAAAAGTAAGCATTTTCTTTCAAAATAACGCATAAATCACGAAAAACTTAGCAAAAATATTATTTATGTATCAAATTCTTTCTTTTTGCCACTTTATAAGGGCGCGATGAGTCAAGTGTTAATGTGCTGCTGTTCGGTGATGGGGCTTTCGGTAAATGGTAGGAATAATGAGGGGGTGGGGTCGCTTGCAAACTCCTGTGTCAGTTAAAACACAAAAACAGAAATCAACCCCTTGCGCTTGATGCAAAATGTCTCTTTCGAGCCATTGATGATGTAGTCGTCGGAAACTCCCCGGAGCAAGCTCCGAGATTTCCTGACGACTACATCTCACCCTGTCGGGTTTTGCATCCATCGCAAGGCGATAAACATGAAACAAACCTTTCTGCTGTACGGTACATGCTCTTCATAGATTTTCACGTGCAGGGCGGACGCGATGATGGTAATATAGGAGATGCAGTGTCTCACTGCACACAGCCAATATTTCATTTCATTGCTGTCCGGTAAGTGCTCTTAATGAATTGAATACTTTGATGTTTGTGGAGGACAAGCTCCTTGCCCGGATGGAGAGGGCTGCAAGCCCGATGAGCCCGACGAAGGAGGGCGAGCTTTGGCTTTGCCCAAGTCTGGCTGCGGTTCGGCAAAACATTCAAGCAAGCTTGATGTTCTGCTCTCACCTTGCACAGACAGTTAGCCCAGGCCGTGAGGCCTGGGTAAGGCAGTAGCAGTAATTTTGAGGGCTGAAAGTCCCGATTCCTTTAATAAACTGATATCGTTGAAAAAGAAATCGGGACTTACAGCCCTCTTTCTTTTTGGGGGGACGGCATCTGACCCAGCCCTTACGGACTGGGCTGTTGGTTCGGTCGCTTGTGCTCCCTCATCGAGCCTGCAGCCCTCGCCATCCGGACTAATATGAAAGTAAAACTTTTACTGAGCAACACCAAAGTTTATTTCATGTTTATCGCCTTGAAGAGGATGTGAGCCTTCTGCAAGAAGGTGGTGGCAGGCTTTCGGTTTGGACGTTAAGAGCTTGCTCTTATAAGACCAAAGCGGAAGCTTGACATCAGGGCTTTGCCCCACATACTCTTCAAGGGGTTTAATTCGGTTTTTGTTTTTCCTAACTGACACAGAGATTTGCAGGTGACCCCGAAGAAATCCCCGATTTTCGCATTTTCGCATACTTCCTCATCTCCTTCCGAATGTTCCGTGCAGTAAAAAAATAGGGGGTGGCGGCGTCTCGTCTCCCTCATTTGTCGTAATTTTGCAGCGCTTGAAAGATGAAAACGCTTCCAAACAGTAAATACTTATCATCTCTATAATCGCATCATGTACACAGTCGATGAACTCAATGACCGTCTGATTGACCTCGCTTTTGCTGAGGACATTGGCGACGGAGACCACACCACTCTTTGCTGCATCCCCGAAGACGCTGTCGGCAAAAGCCACCTCCTCATCAAAGAAGAGGGCGTGCTCGCCGGAATGCGTGCTGCCCGCCAAGTGTTTCACCGTTTCGACCCCGAATTGAAGGTTGAAGAACTCCTGACCGACGGCACTCGCGTGAAGCCCGGCGACATCGCCATGGTCGTCACGGGAAAGGTGCGCTCCTTGCTCCAAACCGAACGCCTCATGTTGAACATCATGCAGCGCATGAGCGGCATCGCCACCATGACTGCTGTCTATGCAGACCGTTTGAAGGGCTACCACACCCGCGTGCTTGACACCCGCAAGACCACGCCGGGCATGCGCATGCTCGAAAAAGAAGCCGTCAAAATTGGCGGCGGCGTGAACCACCGCATCGGTCTCTTCGACATGGTGTTGCTGAAGGACAACCACATTGACTTCTGCGGGGGTATTGAACAGGCGCTTGACCGTTGCGCTGCCTATCAGAAAGAGAAAGGGCTCCACTTGAAGGTTGAAATTGAATGCCGCTCTTTGGATGACATTCGTCGTGTCATTGCCCACAAGGAGGCTTATCCCGAAGCCGGCGCCGACCGCATCATGCTCGACAATTTCAACATTGAAATGACCCGCGAGGCAGTTGAACTCATCAACCACCGCTTTGAGACGGAGTCCAGCGGCGGCATCACCCTCGAGACTTTGACTGACTATGCCGCCTGCGGTGTCGATTACATCTCCGTCGGTGCCTTGACCCACTCCGTCAAAGGCCTCGACATGTCCTTCAAGGCTTGCTAAGGTGTGGGAGGTAGAGTAGGGTAGAGAAAGTAAAGAAAGTAAAGAAAGGTAGAGAAGGGTAGAGAAAGTAGAGAAAGGTAGAGAAGGGTATAGAAAGTAAAGAAAGGTAGAGAAAGTTTCTCAACCCCAAACTTTTCAAACCTTTCAAACTCTCAAACCCTCAAACTCTCAAACTTCTCAATCTTTCAAACTTCTCAAACTTCTCAAACTTTTCAAACTTCTCAAACCCTCTATACCCCTCTATACCCCTCTATACCCCTCTATACCCCTCTATACTTCCCTTCCCTTCCAATGAAAAATCTCCAAGTCTCCAAAAGAATATGGTTCGCTCTGGCGATGCTCCTTCTCCTTGCGACTCCCGCCTTTGCCTGCACCAGTTTCCTAGTCGGACGTTTGGCATCTGCCGACGGTTCGGCATTCATCACCTATAACCAAGATGACTATGGCATGTTCGGTCGTCTGAAATATTGGGCGGCAGCCGACCATCCCAAAGGCACGATGTGCGCCATTGTCGATGGCGACACCGGACGTCCCCTCGGTTCCATTCCCGAAGCGGCTCACACCTACGCCGTCATGGGCTACATCAACGAACATCAGGTCGGCGTGACCGAAACCACCTTCGGCGGACGCGAAGAACTCGTCGATCCGAAAGGCGTTGTGGACTACACTACCCTCATGACGCTCGCCCTTCAGCGTTCCAAAACCGCTCGCGAAGCCATCCGCGTCATGACCTCACTTGTCAATGAATATGGCTACGCTTCCTCCGGCGAGTCCTTCTCCATCTGCGACCCGAACGAGATTTGGATTCTCGAAATGATAGGCAAAGGCCCCGACCAAAAAGGTGCAGTGTGGGTTGCCGTTCGCATCCCCGACGACTGCATCTCCTGCCACGCCAACCAGAGTCGCATTCACTGCTTCGACTTGAAAGACAAGAAGAATGTGATGTACTCGCCCGACGTGATTTCCTTCGCTCGTTCCAAAGGCTATTTTGACGGTCCCGACTCCGAGTTCTCTTTCTCCAAGGCGTATGCTCCCGCCGATTTCACTGCGGTCAGAGTTTGCGAGGCTCGCGTTTGGAGTTTCTATAATCACTTCGTCGAAGGCATGGACAAATACATTCCCGCCGTTGATGGTCGCCACATCGACACCACCGAGCCGATGCCCCTTTGGTTCAAGCCCGCTCGTCCCGTCTCCCTCGCTCAGGTGATGGACGCCATGCGCGACCACTATGAAGGCACTCCCTTCGACCTCACCTCCGACCCCGGTTGCGGACTCTACACCGCTCCCTATCGTCCTACTCCCCTCATTTGGGAATATGAAGGAAAGAAATATTTCAACGAACGTCCCATCTCCACCCAGCAGACTGCCGCCAGCGTGGTCGTGCAGGTGCGCTCCTCGATGCCCAACCCGATTGGCGGAGTGATTTGGTTCGCCAACGACGACCCCAACATGGCTCCCTACGTGCCCGTTCACTGCGGTGCCACCGCTGCTCCCGCCTGCTTCGACCCGCAGGATGCCGACGAGATTAATTTCTCTGAGAACTCCGCTTTCTGGATGCAGAACTGGGTGTCAAACATGGTCTATCCGCGCT
>JBJEAG010000213.1:0-2110 GCA_051868855.1 Alloprevotella sp.
CGGTGCACACCTTTCCATCGTTACGGCGCACACGTGTGCATCGTTACGGTGCACATGTGTCCATCGTTACGGTGCACACCAACGAGTCCCAAGAAAAAAGTGACGAGTCCCGAGAAAATAACGACGCCACGGCGGGAAAGAACGTAATTGTTTGCCGTGACGGAAAACGAAAAACTCATTCGCGGACGGCGTGGCAACGTTTCTATCCGTCAATTTGTCGTTCCTATCCACCGATTTGTTGTTCCTATCCGCCAATTTGTCGTTCCTACCCCCTATCCCGTTGGTATGCACCTTTAAGGCGCACACGTGTGCATCATTAAGGTGCACACCTTTCCATCATTGGGCGCACACGTGTGCATCATTAAGGTGCACACCAACGAATCCCGAGAAGAAAGTGACAACTCCCAAGGAAAGAACGTTGCCACGGCATCTAAAAACGAAGATTCAAATACTCATTTCCGCTTCACACTCGCCATTGCGCCGCAACACTCACTGCAAAATTTCCACGTTTTTGGGCGTTACACCGACTTTTTGCGACGAAACATTATATTTTCTTGAAATAAACGTTGGAAAATATAAAAAGAGTCCTACATTTGCAGGTGACATCGCATAACTCTTAGTACAACCCCTAAATCCTCACACATTATGAAAAAATCTTTGAGAACAATTTTCGCCAACTTCGCCATGATGTTCGTGGTGTTGGCATGCGCAACCTTCACACTGACCGCCTGCGGAGACGATAACAACCCCACCACACCCCCGGGAGGAGGAGGAGGAGAGGAACAACATGAACTCGTCGGCACCTGGAAAGGTATGGTGGATGACAAAGGAGTATTCGAACTGACGATGTGTTTCAAAGCCGACTACACCGGCTGGGACAACTGGGGCGGTGAGATGGAAACCTTCACGTGGTACACCGACGCCAACAAAGTTGTCTTCGTCTATCCCGAAGAAGCCGGCGTCTATGACCAGGATGAATACATCTACAAAGTCACTGGCAACAAACTCTACCTTTACGAGATTGACTACCGAACAGGAGAGCAAGAACTCATGTGCGTGCTGACGCGCCAGTAAGAAGATTCCTTCATTTGCAGGTAACAAGTCATTATCAATCCCTAAATTCTCACACATTATGAAAGAATCTTTGAGAACAATTTTCGCCAGCTTCGCCATGATGTTCGTGGTGTTGGCATGCGCAACCTTCACACTGACCGCCTGCGGAGACGATAACAACCCCACCACACCCCCGGGAGGAGGAGGAGGAGAGGAACAACATGAACTCGTCGGCACATGGAAAGGTCCGATACCAACTACCAACGACTATTTTACAATTTGCTTCAAAGCAGACTACACCGGTTGGGACACCTGGGGCGACGAGATGGAATCCTTCACGTGGTACACTGACGACGATATACTTGTCATCTTCTATCCCGAAGAAGCCGGCGGCTATGATCAGGATGAATACACCTACAAAGTCATCGGCAACAAACTTTACCTTTATGATTATAATGATCCGTCAGGAGCGCATACTCCCCTTTATACTCTGACGCGCCAGTAAGACACACATCTTCGAAAACATCCGAGAAAGCCCAAGGCATCGCCACCGCGATGCCTTTTTTGTGCGAAAGAAAACGAGGCGCGTCACGTTTCCAGCCCGGAATGTTTACAGAAATGTGGCTGCTCACCAACCAAAACCTACCCTCTGCGACGCAAGAAAATGCAACGCACTGCATTTTTCTCCCAAAATCGAGAAGAAAATGCAGTCCACTGCATTTTTCTTGCATTTTTTCCCTAAATTTGCAGTGCACTGCATTTTTCTCTCCTTAAGGGATGTTCTATAAATTAGGTTGAGTTGGTTTTTGATTTCTTAGAGATGATATTTTGTGAGTTGAGGAAGGAGCATAGCGGGCTATGTGACTGACGAAACTTACAAAAGTTCGCTCTAAGAATCGAAAAACAACCAAAACGTAAGCACTTTCTTTTGAACATTCCTTATTCCATAATTTATAGAACATCCCTTAACTATATTGAATCAAAATCATCTCATGAAATATTCATTCATCATGACTCTCAAACGCTCCCTCCTCCAACGCAGTTTGCTTGCTTGCAC
>JBJEAG010000214.1:0-2110 GCA_051868855.1 Alloprevotella sp.
GAGGGCGAAAGAATGACGGCGTTTGCCTAACTTCGCAGCCATGAAAACAGTATTTCTCGTCGTCGGACGAACCACCGACAAACACATCGAAGCACTCGTGCGCGACTATGCGGAACGAGTGACACACTACGTTCCGTTCGAAATGACGGTGATTCCGGAACTCAAAAACGCAAAGTCGCTCAGCGAGGAAATGCAGAAAAACCGCGAAGCGGAACTCATCAAAAAACAACTGAAAGAGGGCGACCGCATCGTCCTGCTCGACGAAGGAGGGAAGGAGTTCCGCAGCATTGAATTTGCGGCTCACCTGGAACGAAGCCTGGCGACGCCGGCACGACGGATGGTCTTCATCGTCGGCGGACCCTACGGTTTCGCGCCCGACATCTATGCCCTCGCCCACGAGAAACTCTCGCTCTCGCGCATGACTTTCTCCCACCAAATGGTGCGCTTGTTCTTCGTGGAGCAAATCTATCGCGCTCTCACCATCCTCCGCGGTGAACCCTATCACCATGAATGACACTCCGAGAAGCCACATCGCCAAGCATATTTCCCCTGTCTGCTCAGAAAATCCCTTCCCACCGGAACACCATGTCCCTCCCACTCCGTCTTCTGCTCTGCTCGCTCCTCCTGCTTGTCGCCGCCACGCTGTCGGCGCAGGAAAGGAGGTTTCGCATCGTGGAATATAACGCAGAAAATGTATTTGACACGCTGAGCACAACGGGGAAGGCGGACGCGGAATTCACGCCCGGCGGGGCATATCACTGGAACTCGAAACTCTATTGGAGTAAACTTTCGCGCCTTGCCCGCACCATCGCCACCGTCGGCGGTTTGCAACCTGCAGCACTGGTGGCGCTCTGCGAAGTGGAGAACGACACGGTGCTGACGCATCTCACGCAACGTACGGCATTGCGAAGACTGGGCTATGAATATGTCATGACGCATTCCAACGATGTGCGCGGCATCAACGTGGCACTGCTCTTCCAACCGGAACAGTTCGCCCTCATCGAACACGATTCTCTCCGCATCGCACCGCCGACCACAAAACTGCGTCCCACACGCGACGTGCTCCACGCAGCGGGACGTCTCGTGACGGGCGACACGCTTGACATTTTCGTCTGTCACCTGCCGAGTCGAAAACAGGGAACACCCGCCATGCGCTACCGAAATCTCATTGCGCAAGAAGTGCGCCGCCACGCTGACAGTCTGATGCTCATTCGACAAAAACCGCTGATTGTCATCACAGGCGACATGAACACGCTACCGAAAGAGAGTCTCTTCCGCCAGCATTTCCGCGCACTCCTGCCCTCCGAAAACCCGCAGTCCTGCGACCTTTGCCTCCTCTCCGCCGACCTGCACACGGAACAGGGTATCCGCGGCACCTATTTCTTCCAAGGGGAATGGAACACGCTGGACCACTTCATCGTCAGCGGCACCCTGATGCCGAAGCAGACGATGAACAACGCAAACGGAACGACTGACGGGGATGGAAGGAGTTCCACGGTGCGATTGTCGCAAGAGGGTTGCAGAGTGGCAGACTTTGACTTTTTGTTGGAAAGAAGGGGAAAAGGAAACGCTCTGAAGCCGAAACGCACGTTCCTCGGCACACACTATCACGGAGGCATTAGCGACCACCTCCCTCTCGTCCTCGACCTCGTGCTGACAATGGAATGAGAAAGGGAGAGAGAGGTAAAAAGAGTAAAGAGGGTAAAGAGAGGTAAAGAAGGTAGAGAGGGTAAAGAGGGTAAAGAGGGTAAAGAAAGTAGAGAAAGTAGAGAAAGGGGAGAAGGGAGAGAAAAGTTTCACGCAGAATCCGCAGAATTGGAAGGAATTTTTTGAACACGAATTTTCATGAATTTGACACGAATTGATGGCTCTTCCGATATTGTCCGTGGTTGAGAGACAAGCCGACAAAGCCCCAAAGACGTGTATAACGGAGGAAATAGAGGAACAACTTCAACCCCCGTGTCAGTTAGAAATAACAAAAAACAAATTAAACCCCTTGAAGAGTATGTGGGGCAAAGCCCTGGTCTCAGCATCCGCTTTGGTCTTATAAGAGCGAGCTCTTAACGCCCAAACCGAAAGCCTGCCACCACCTTCTTGCAGAAGGCTCACA
>JBJEAG010000215.1:0-9893 GCA_051868855.1 Alloprevotella sp.
TGGGACACTGCACCTCCTATATTACCGTCATCGCGTCCGCCCTGCACGTGGCTACTGACGGGAACGCCGCAACGGCTATGTGCAGTGGGACACTGCCCCTCCTAAATCTCCGACAGCAGGACGGCAAGGTCGGAGGCGGCGAGTTGGGCATCGCGCTCCGCTTCCAACTGAGCCGTGACGGCGGAGTCGTAGAAAGTGACTTCCAAGAGGCAGTCCGTCAGCGAGAGTTGCCCCTCTTCGTAGGCGCGGCGAACCTTTGCGACGCCCTCCGAGCGGAAACGTTCCGCCGTCAGCGCCTCCGCCGTTTCCCAAAGCGCACGGGCTTCCTCCCAAGTGCGCTTCACGTCACCGCGAAGGCGGGTCGCGGTCGCCTCCATGTCCGAACGGACCGCCTCAGCCGCCAGCCGGCGCGAACGACTCTCGGCACGCCCCTTGCCCCAAAGCGGGATGGTGACGCCGAGGCTGACGCCGCTGTAGCGAGTGTCGCGAGTGTATTCTCCCGCAAAGCCTACAGAAAACGTCGGACGGTTCAAAACTTTCGAAAGTCGGTGTTCGCTCTCCGCCAGCTTCACCTCGCGCTGCGCTTTCAGCAAGGCGGGATGCACGGCAGCGGCACGCTCCACGACGGCAAAGGAGGGAAGGGCGGCGAGCGCGTAGGTCGTGTCGCGGAAGTGCGCCTCCGCGCCGCCCGCCAGTTGCGAAAGTTGCGCCAGCACGTCACGTCGTCGCGCCTCTTGTCGCTTCAGTTCCGTCTGAGCCATGAGCACTTGCAAGCGGGCTTTCGACACCTCCTGCGAAGTAGCCTCACCGAGCGATTTTCTGCGCTCCGCGTGTTGGCAAATGAGCGATGCCGTCTCCGCCCGTCTCGAAAGTTCCGCGCAGAAGCGGTTCAGGAAGACCGCCTCCACCATGAGGCGCCGCGCTTGGCAATGAAGGTCGTAGCGACTCAGCACATAGTCGCCCCAAGCCAGACTGTCGGCAGCCTGAGCCACCTTCCGGCGGCGCCCGGTCAGCATCCCCCAGTCCAGACTTTGACTCACGCTGACATCAGTCCTCGGCGGAGTGCCCTTGGGAGAACCCGCGAAATGAGCAACCTCCGCTTCGGGGTCGTCCCATCGGACTTGCGCGTCGCCGGCAGCACGTCCCGCCTGAAGTTTTGCTCGGGCGGCACGCAAAGTCGGACTCTCGCGCTCAATCGTGTGCCACAAATCGTCGCGCTGGGCGGGAGAAAGAATAGGTATCAGAAAGAAAAGGAAAAGGAGTGAGGTTTTCATGAACGGAAGTTTGAGCGTGTGACGAGGTTTCCGCCGAGGCTGCGGACAGAACAGGGCGGGAATCAGAATGAGGTTAAGGAGCGTGCCGGTCAGTAAACCGCCGAGAATCACGCACGCCATGGGACTCTGAATTTCATTGCCGGGCAGGTCGCCGCCCAAAGCGAGCGGAATGAGTGCCAAAGCGGAAGTCAGCGCGGTCATCAGAATCGGCAGCAGGCGGTCGGCAGAAGCCTCAACCACCATGCGGCGCGTCAGCATGCGTCCCGCAGAGAGGGAACGGTAGCGCTCCACAAGCAGCATGCCGCCGCGAGTGGCTATGCCGAAAAGGGAAACAAAGCCGATGAGTGCGGGAATGCTGAGCACCTGTCCCGACACCACGAGCGTCACCACACCGCCCAGCAGCGCCAGAGGTAAGCCCAGCATCACGATTCCGGCGTGGCGCCAAGAGCGGAACTGACCAAAAAGCAACAAAAAGATGATTCCGACGCTCGCAAGGGAGAGCCAGGTCAGCAGGGCGGAGGCACGTGCCTCGCTCTCAAACTGTCCGCCGAACTCAATCTGATAACCTTCCGGCAACTTCACCTTTTCCGCCACCGCGGCTTTCATTTCTTCGACCGTTTTTCGGACATCGCCGGCGGTGACGTTGGCAGAAACGACCACTTTTCGGCGGACATTTTCACGAGATATGCTGTGAGGACCGGAAGTCAAGACCACGTCGGCAACGTCAGAAAGCGGGACGGTCGTGCCGTCGGGACAACTGACGGGCAGTCGGCGGATGTCGTCCACGCTCCGCTCTCCGCTGCCGGCGAAACGGAGGGTGAGGTCGCTCGGGAAGCCGTCTTCCTGAACGGAACCGACACGCAGACCGCCGAGGGCAGCCTCCACATACTCCGAAAAAGCGGGGAGCGTGATGCCGCGGGCGGCGAGGAGCGTGCGACGGGGACGAATGTCAATCTGCGGGCGTTCCACTTGTTGCTCGACGTTCAAGTCGGCGATTCCTTCAAGACCCGCGAGGGCGTTCTTCACCTCGAGTCCGAGCGAATGGAGACGCGGGAGTTCCGGACCGAAAATCTTTATCGCCACGCCAGCCTTCGTGCCCGACAACATGGCGTCTATGCGGTGGGAAACGGGCTGCCCTATCTCCACATTAACGCCCGGGAAAACCTCGAGGCGATGACGGATGTCCTCCAACAGCTCCGCCTTGCTGCGGTCGGCAAGTTCGAACGGCACTTCCAACTCCGAAACGTTCACACCGAGCGCATGTTCGTCGAGTTCGGCGCGTCCCGTCTTGCGGGCAGTGTGTTTCACCTCCGGAATCTGAAGCAAAATTTCTTCGGCGCGGCGCCCGATGCGGTCTGTCTCCTCGAGGGTCGTGCCGGGCAGGGCACTGAGATTGATGGTGAAAGAGCCCTCGTTGAAGGGAGGTAGGAAAGAGCGACCGAGGCTGAGACCGATGACGACGGTCAGCACGGACAGCACGACGGTCATTGCCCACACGCCCTCCTTCGGCAGAAGAAGCACCCGACGAAGCACCCGACGGTAGCCCCTTTGCAAAGCCTGCACCCAACGAGGTTCCCGGGTCTCGCGGTCGGGGTTCAGCAAATAGGAACTCAAGACGGGAGTCAGCGTCAGCGCAATGAGAGTGGAAGCGAAGAGACTGACGATGAAACTGATTCCCAAAGGCGCGAGCATCCTTCCCTCCATGCCGCCGAGGAAGAAAAGGGGAATGAAACTCACGATGATGATGAGCGTGGAGTTGAAGACAGGCATGCGCACCTCTTTCGAGGCATCGAACACAACTTGCAGGCGGGAACGCCGCTCTTCTTCCGGGAGTCGCGCATTTTGACGAAGACGCTTGAAAACGTTCTCGACATCCACAATCGCGTCATCAACCAAAGAACCAATGGCTATTGCCATGCCGCCGACGGACATGGTGTTCACGGTCAATCCCATCCACTTCAGCACGAGCAAAGTGACGAGAAGCGAGAGCGGAATGGTCACAAGGGAGATGAAAGTGGTGCGCGGATTCATCAGAAAGAGGAAAAGAATCAACACCACGAAGATGCCGCCCTCGAGCAGGGACTTCTGGATGTTCCCGACGGAAGCATCGATGAAATTTTGCTGACGATAGAGTTGCGTGTGAAACATGACGGACGACGGCACGCTCCGTTTCAGTTCCTCGACGGCTGCATCGAGTTTCGCTGTCAAAGCCCGCGTGTCCGTGCCGGGCTGTTTCGTGACGGTGAGGATTACGGCAGGTTTTCCTTCAACCGAGGCGCAACCCATGGCAGGCTCTCTGGCGCCAACTTTCACCTCTGCGACATCGCCGAGCGTGACTCCCGGCGCGGCGCCGCTGAGGGCAGCGCGCTTCAAGTCCTCGGGATTTCGCGTCGAAAGGAGTCCGCGAACGACATATTCGTTGCCATATTCCTCCATCGTTCCGCCGGGAGCGTTCAGCGTCATGTCGCGAACGGAGGAAATGACGTCGGCAAGCGTGACCCGATAGTGCGTCAAAAGTTCCGGGCGGACAAGAATCTGATATTCCCGAACGCCGCCGCCGATGACGGCGACCTGCGCCACGCCGCCCAAGGAAAGCAGATGGGGACGGAGTGTGCGGTCGGCAAGGTTGCGAAGTTCAAAGGCGGAAAGGGAATCTGAAGTGAGTCCGATGAAGAGAACCTCGCCCATGATGCTGGACTGCGGACCTATCACGGGAGAAGCGACGCCGGAAGGGAGTTCGCCGGCAACGGTCGTCAGTTTCTCCGCCACAATCTGGCGGGCACGGAAGATGTCAAAGCCCCAATCGAACTCCACCCAAACGACGGAGAAGCCGGAAGTCGAGGAGGAACGCACGCGACGCACTCCCGTCGCTCCGTTCACGGAGGTCTCGACGGGGAAGGTGACGAGACGTTCCACTTCCTCTGCCGCCATGCCCCGCGCCTCGGTCATGACGACCACGGTGGGGGCGGTGAGGTCGGGAAAAACGTCCACTTCCATCTCGCGGGCTGTCCATGTGCCCGCCACAATCAGCAGGACGGAGAAGAAAAGAATCAAAGGACGGTTGCGAAGAGAAAAAGATATGATTTTGTTCAGCATGACTTTTTCGTTTTACGTGATACTACATATTCTTTTTCTCCCGCGTCAATGGCTGTGTCCGGCGGGGACGGCGCCGGCATTTTCTGCCATGCGGAGCCGCGTGGAACCCGAGGTGACGACGGTTTCGCCGCTTTTCAATCCTTCGGTGATTTCGGTGCGCAGTCCGTCGGTGGCACCGACTTTCACTTCGCGGCGGGAAAACGCGCCGGCATGGAGTTGCACATAGACAAAGAACAAGCCCTGCGCCTCGACCAGCGCGGAGTTCGGAACGGTGAGGACGCCGCTGCGCTCGTTGCCTTTCAGCCACACCTGTGCCGCGCTGCCTGCCACCATGTCGCCACTGTTGTCAAAACTGAAAGTGACGGGGACGCAGTTGGCGGCAGAAGCATCGGCGGAGCCGCCACGCGCCACGAGTTTTCCGTTGAGAGCGTCGAGCGAACGGGCTTCACGGTCGGAGGAAAGGCGAAACGAAGCGGTGCGGACGGAGGAAAGGAAGGCGGAATGGCGGAGCGGCACGTCGGCACGCAAAAGAAGGCGGCGGTCCTGGCTGATGACTGCCAACGGCTGACCGAGTTCGACGTAGGCGCCGGGCTGCACGAGCAACGATTTGACGAAGCCCGCCATCGGAGCGCCGACGCCGCGCGAGCGTTGGGAACCGCCGAGACCGGTGACGGTGGAGGCAGCCTGGCTGTGGCGACGACGCGCCTCCTCGAGTTCACTGCGCGAAATGAGATCTTCACGGAAAAGTTTCTCGGCGCGCTCCAAAGCCTGCTCCGCCGCCAACAATTCGGCACGGGCAACGGCGGCGGGATTGCCGTCGGCAAGACGGGAGGCGTCGATGTGGAACAGGGGCTGTCCCGCCTTGACGGTGGTGCCCTCGGTCAGGGCGGACGAGAGCGACACCACACCGGCGAGGGTGGCGCAAACGGTTTGTTCGCCGCCCGTGGTCGGCATGACTTTGCCCGACACTTCAACGACTTCGGCGAAAGTGCCGGGGCGGAGGGTCTCGGTGCGGATGCCGGCTTCGGAGAGTTGGGCGGAGGTGAGAAGAATCTCATCGTCGGCGTGAGTTTCTTCCTTTTCAGCAGGGTCATGGTCTCCATGCTCGTCATGCGAAGGAGCATGGCAAGACCACAAAAGGGGAGCGGTCAGCAGAACCGCCACCCGAAGGAATGGGAATTTCATGGGAAGGAAAATGAAGGTTGGAAAATGTGGTTATCTCTCAAGACAAACGCATTCCAACCGGCGGACCGCGACGCGACGGCGTGCCGCCAAGGGGAGCTGACGAAGAAGAAGGCGTCTGCCACTCCCGGGGAGCAGACACACACATATATATAGGAAGCGGCGCACTCACGCTCTCGCCCGCCAAACAGGAAAAGAGCGGCAGAGGCGTCGGAGTCGGAGCGAGCGACTGCCGCAGGGCGATGCGCTGCAGTTTCCAAATCGCCTGATGATGGCAGGGCACGGTGTGACTGCCGTGGGAGGTGTGCTCATCGTGGAAACTTCCGTCCTTCTCGCACCACTCAAAGGCGAGACACGTGCCCCCTTCCGCATGATGATGATGCGGAAAGACGACGACCAGCAAGAGGAGCAGGGCGGCGAGAGCGGGACGAAGATGGAAGCGACGCGGTTTCATTGGCGGCGAAGTTAGGACTTTTTGCGTCGAAAACACAGAAAGCCGCAGCGAAACAGCGCTTTTTTGCGGTGTTTTAACGAAGAAGCGCAGTTGAAAGAGCGAAAGTGCACGCCGTTCGCCACAAAAGCCGTAACTTCGCAGCCGAAAAAATTTTACATGCGCTAATACATTATTATATATAACACGCAAAATGAAAAAGCTCTTACTCTCTCTCCTCGTCGCGCTCGGCTTTGCGACACAAGTCCGTGCTGACGAGGGAATGTGGTTCCTCAAAATGATGGAGGAGCAACATCTCGCTGACTCCCTCCGCAAGGCGGGACTCCAACTGCCGGCTTCGGCTCTCTACGATGAAAACGGTCCCTCGCTGCGCGACTGCATCGGCATCTTCGGCGGCGGATGCACCGGAGAAATCGTCAGCCCCGACGGCCTCGTCTTCACCAACCACCACTGCGGATTCTCCTACGTTCACGAGATGTCCGACCTGAACCACAACTACATCAAGGATGGTTTCTTCGCACAAAACCGCAGCGAAGAACTCCGCTCGCCCGAAAGCCTCACCTTCACCTTCATCGTCGGCATCGAGGACGTCACGGAGCAGATTCAGAAAGAAGGCGCGAAGCAGAAGAAGGACATCTACACCATGCAGAGCCAGCGTTTCCTCGAACCCATTGCCAAGAACATGCTGAAGAAAGGCAAGTTCAAGAAGACCAAAGGCGTCACCGCTGAAATCTATCCCTTCTTCGCCGCCAACCGCTTCTATCTTTTCTACAAGCAGACCTATCTCGACGTGCGCCTCGTCGCCACGCCGCCCAACAACGTCGGACAGTTCGGCGGTAACTCCGACAACTGGATGTGGCCGCGCCAAAACGCTGACTTCGCCGTCTTCCGCATCTACGCCGACAAAGACGGACAGCCTGCCCCCTACTCTGCCGACAACGTGCCTCTCCATCGCGACAAGTTCCTGCCCATCTCGCTCAAAGGCGTCAAGGAAAACGACTACACCATGATTATGGGCTTCCCGGGAAGAACAAGCCGCTATCTCACCGCCTCTCAGGTGATTCTCCGCACACAAGACTCCAACGCGCCGATTGTCGCTGCCGGTAATCCGCTGCTCGACTACTACAAGAAACTCATGGACCAAAGCGATGCCATGCGTCTCAAGATTGAAGACCGCCACTTTGGTTATGGCAACATGATTAAGAACTACGGCGGCATGAACGAAAGCGTCGAAAAGGTGCACCTCCTCGACGACAAAGCCAAAGAAGAGGCTGCCTTCCGAGCATTTGCCAAAAAGAGCGGTGTGAAGGAATATGAAAACATCATCGACCGCATCGACTCGCTCTGCGCAGCGATTAAAGACGCCGCACACGACTACAATCTCTCCTACCTGACATTCGACGCCGGATTCACGAACCTCCGGACGGGGCTGGTGGAAGACTACGTTGAAGCTGTCAAAGCCGGCAACAAGGAGGAGATGGACGCTGCCGCCACGAAACTCCAAAAGAGTTGCGCCGAAGACTGCTCCGCCCTCAACGCCGAAATCGACCGCGGCGCAGCAGAAATCCTGCTTCCCATCTTCTTCAAAGAAAGACGCATCAAGGACTGTCCCGACGTGCTCTCCGCCGACACGGACTTCAAAGCCTTTGCTCGGAAAATGTATGTGGAAAGTGTCTTCACCGACAGCACACGCCTTGCAAAAGCCATCGAAACATCCGACACGGCAGCCCTCAAGAACGACCTGCTCTATCGTGCCAACGTTTCCATTGAAAACTATTTCGACCGCCTCCGTCAGGCACAAGGCGACCGCAGCGCCATGACGAAGCTCAACCACATCTACGTTCGCGGACTCTGTGACATGTATGGTTGGACCAAGGCTCCCGATGCAAACTTCACGATGCGCATGACCTACGGTCACATCTGCGACCTCAAGCCCCGCGACGCCGTGCGCTATGACTGGCGCACCGTTCTCGACGGCATGTTCGAGAAGGAGAGCAAGACGGAGAGCGACTATTTCATCAACGAGAAACTCCGCGACCTCTACCTCGCCAAAGACTTCGGTCCCTACGCTCGCGAGGACGGCAAACTGCCCACCTGCTTCCTCTCCAACAACGACATCACGGGCGGCAACTCCGGCTCGGCAGTGCTGAACAACAACGGCGAACTCATCGGCCTTGCCTTCGACGGCAACATCGAAAGCCTCAGCAGTGACCTCAAGTTCAACCCGCAACTCCAACGCTGCATCAACGTCGATGTGCGTTTCATCCTCTTCATCCTCGACAAATTCGGCGGCAGCAAATACCTGCTCGACGAACTCGAACTGAGAAAGTAAACATTCTGCTCTTGTAAGCAAACCTCCAACAACAAACCCCGATGACGGAAAATCATCGGGGTTTGTTTTGTTTGACGCGGGAAGGTGCGGCAGATTGGCGATTATGACGCGCCGCCCTTATTTCTTACCGTACATTTGCTCGTAGTACTGCTGATAGTTCTCACCGCTGACGGCTTCCACCCAGGAGTGGTTGTCCAAATACCAGCGGATGGTCTTGACGATGCCTTCTTCAAACGGCGTTTCGGGGAACCAACCGAGGTCTTCCTTGATGCGCGTCGGGTCGATGCCGTAGCGTTGGTCGTGACCGAGTCGGTCTTTGACGAAGGTGATGAGGTCCTCGTTAATCCATTCGATGTCAATGTTTCCCTCGGCGTCACGCACGGGCTTCTTGATGAGACTGCGATAGGCAGGTTCGTCCTGCATGATTTGACGAATGGTTTGAATGACGGTGCGCACAATCTGAATGTTCTGACGCTCGTTGTGACCGCCCACATTGTAGATGCTGCCCTCCGCGCCGGAGTTAATCACCATGTCGATGGCTTTGCAGTGGTCTTCGACATAGAGCCAGTCGCGAATGTTCTCGCCCTTTCCATAAACGGGGAGTTTCTTTCCCTGAAGAATATTGTGAATCAGCAGGGGAATGAGTTTCTCGGGGAACTGATAGGGACCGTAGTTGTTGGAGCAGCGGGTGATGCTGACGGGCATGTGATAGGTGTCGTGATAGGCGCAGACAAAGTGGTCGGCAGAGGTCTTGGAAGCGCTGTAGGGAGAGTGCGGACAGAGCGGCGTCTTTTCCGTGAAATATCCCTCCGCGCCGAGCGAGCCATATACTTCATCCGTCGAAACCTGATGGAAACGCACGCCGCTGCGCCAAGTCGGATAGCCCGCTGCATCGCGTCCCATGACCCAAGCGGCACGGGCGGCGTCGAGCAGGCACTGCGTACCGAGAATGTTGGTCTGAAGGAAGAGTTGCGGGTTTTCGATGCTGCGGTCCACGTGACTCTCTGCCGCAAAGTTCACCACCACATCGAAGCGATGGTCAGCGAAGAGACGGTCAATGAGCGCACGGTCACAGATGTCGCCTTTGACGAAGAAGCAACGCGTGTTGTCAATGTCGTTGGCAATGGTGCCGAGATAGCCGGCATAGGTGAGGAGGTCAAGCACCACGACCTTGATGTCGGAGTGCTTTTTGAGGATGTACTTCACATAGTTGGCTCCGATGAACCCGGCGCCTCCGGTGACGAGATAAGTTTTCATGAATCTACCTTTTTGAAGGGTGTGGGGCGGAAAAGTGGTGACCAATCCGCCGTTAATAGCTTAATTTCACTGCGAAGATAGTGCAAAAGCCTTGACTGTCCCAAACTTTTTCCCTTTTTCTCGCAAACTCCCGCCGAGTTTTTCAGAAACCGCCCCAAAAAACGCCTTCATCCTCTCCGCCGACACCACAGGCCACAACATACGGTGACAACCACCCTTGAACACCCATTGAACAGCCCTTGAACGACCATTTTGCAACCCTTTTGCAACCCTTTTGCAACCCTTTTGCAACCCTTTTGCA
>JBJEAG010000216.1:0-9866 GCA_051868855.1 Alloprevotella sp.
TGCACTGCCATTTAGACCTTTCGTGACGGAACAGTGTGAATAATGCAGGTTAATGGAGGAAGTAAACCGCGCCGACCTTTTTGACCCTTTTGACCGTTTAGACCTTTTAGACCCTTATTCTCTCCAATCCAACCCTATTTTTTGAATCAGGAAATATGTATCGAAGACTCCTATTATATATATGTCTCTTCGTGGGAGGCACGTCCCCCTTCTGCGAAGCGTTCGGTCAGTCAGCCGAACTTTCACAGCGTTTGCAACTCCTTTTTGAACAAGCCGAGAAAGGCAACGCCAGACAGCAGGCACTGCGTGTGGCTGTTGAAGAAGCACGGGCGCAGGTGGCAGTGGCTCGTTCGGGTCGCTTGCCGGACCTTTCGGCAGAGGCTTCGCTGTCCTATTTGGGCGATGCCCGACTCTGGAACCGTAGTTTCAGCTCCACTGAACTTGCACCGACGCCACACTTTGGCAATCATCTCACGCTCCGCGTTCAACAGCCCCTCTACACCGGCGGTGCCGTCGCCTCCGGCATCCGTTTGGCGGGGCAGGCAGAGACGGCGGCACGGCAGCGGGAAGAGTGGGGGAGAAACGGACTGCGCCATGCCGTGGTGGAACTCTGTCTCGGTTTGCAAAGATTGAAAAACCTTGAGACGGTCTATCGGCGCAATGCGGCACAGGCTCAGTCCATGATGTCGCAGATGGAACATCGTCGCGAGGCGGGGACGGCACTGAGAAACGATGTCACCCGCCACTCGCTGCTCTTCGAGGAAATGTCGCTCGGCGTGACACGCATGGTGGCACAGCAGTCGGTGCTGCGACAACAACTCTCCACCGCGCTGGGTTTGCAGGACACGACCCTCTGGCAGGGCATCGAAGCCGACACCTCAGAGGTGAAGACGGAGGCGGAGCCCTACTGGCAGGAGTTGGCGCGAACACACCGTGCGGACTATCTCTTGACGCAGACGGGCCGAGACATGGCGAAAACGCAGGAGCGAATCGTGAAAGCGGGCATGCGCCCCTCGGTGGCGCTGATTGCTGAGGACCACTTGGACGGTCCCATCACCTACGAGATTCCGCCCATCAATCGCAACCTGAACTATTGGTTCGTCGGGGTGGGGGTGACCTATAATTTCTCCTCGCTCTACAAACAAAAACGCCAACTGCGACGGGCACAGCGCACCACGGAGAAGGCGGAGACGGAGATAGAGACGGCGCGCCGACAAGTGACCGACGAGGTGCACGAGGCATGGGTCAATTTCACCACCCTCCGGTCGGAACTCATCACGCGCCGCAAGAACGTGCAACTCGCCACGGAAAACTATGAGGTGGTCAGCAACCGCTATGCCCAAGGGCTGGCTGTCATCACCGACCTCACCGATGCCGCCAACACCAAACTCGAGGCGGAGTTGCAATGGACCAACACGCACATCGACCTCCTCCTTGCCCACTATGCGCTGAAATATGTCGCCGGAGTGTTGTGAGCGTGCCGCGCATCAGCCGCGTCTCGTCAGTTGTTCTTACGAAGCGTCTTGTTATTGAGACGATTCAAAGAATAAATAGTTCTTCATCAAACAGTTCTTCATCATCAAAGCAACAACCATCAAAATCATGTCACATCATCGTCTATATCGTTGGATTTACAACCTCATCATTCTTTTTCTTCTTCTGGCAGGAGCCTTTTTCGTGGTCTCCGAGTTTGTTCATTTCGGCAATGTCGAGTTCACCGACAATGCCACCGTCTGCCGTCACATCACCCCCGTCAATGCCCGAGTCGGCGGTTTCATCAAAGAAATTCGTTTTGAGGAATATCATCACGTTCGTCGCGGCGACACCCTTGTCGTCATTGAGGACAGCGAGTTTCGCCTGCGGCTGGCACAGGCACTGTCCGAACTGGAGAACGCTCTCTCCGGCGGCGGGGCGGAGCAGACCGGAATGCAGACCACACGGGAAAACATGAAGGTGCTGCAATCAGCCGTCGAGGAGGCACGCGTGCAGATGGAAAATGCGCAGCGCGAAGATGCTCGCTATGCCGAACTGCTCAAATCAGAATCGGTCACGTTGCAGGAGGCAGACCGAGTGCACACCCTCTGGCTCGCAGCCAAAGCACGCTATGACCAAGCGGTGCGGGCACTCTCGCCCCTCGAATCTGCCCTCGGCGAGCAACGCCACCGAGTGGCTGGCAGACAAGCGGGCATCGAAGCGGCGCGGGCTGCCGTGGAACTGGCACGTCTGAACCTTTCCTACACCGCCGTCATCGCCACTGCCGACGGAGTGGTGGGAAAGAAGGACATTCACGTCGGACAACTCATAGCGCCGGGGCAGACTCTCGTCGAAATCGTGGATGACAGCGACCTCTGGGTCACCGCCAACTTCCGCGAGACACAACTGCACCACATCGCCCCCGGTGCTTCCGTTGAAGTCACCGTTGATGCCATTCCGGACAAACAATGGGAGGGTACGGTGGAGCGAATCAGCGATGCCACGGGCTCTTCCTTCTCGCTCATCCCGCAGGACAATGCCACGGGTAACTTCGTCAAGATTGAACAGCGCATTCCGGTGCGCATCCGCCTGAAAGATGCCAAGAATGCCACGGGACTGCGAGCCGGAATGAGTGCGGAGTGTGAGGTTCGGTGGTGATGTGTGATTGTAAGAAGCATATATATATAATAAGGAGTAAACCCTGTAAATCATGGAAACCCCTCCCAAATTCTCCATGCCGATGTTCAAGGACGTGGTGGCGAAGCCGCTGCGCCCCTGGCTCTACGTCCTGCTGGCATTCTGTTTTCAGTTTTCCGGGGGAATGTATATGGGCGCATTGAACCACCTCATCGGCGAACACGCGGTGATGCGCGAAGACGTGCTGATGTGCCTCTATTCCACACTCATCGGCATGGCACTCTACTTCCCTCTGCTCTTCCGCATGAAGTTCCGTTTCACGAACCGGCTGCTGCTCTGCACCTCCGCTGCCGTCATCTTGGGCTGCAACGTGCTCACCACGCTGCCGCTGTCGATGCCCGTGCTGTGGGGGCTCTGTTTCATCTGCGGCATGGCAAAGATTCAGGGCACGTTTGAGTGTATGTCCAACATTCAACTTTGGATGACGCCGAAGCGTGACTTTGCCGTCTTCTTCCCCCTGCTCCACGTCATTCTGCTCGCCTCCATCGAAGTCACCGCCTTCCTCTCGGCGTTTTGGGCTTTTCGCTGCCATTGGACGCTCATGCACTGGTTCGTTTGCGGACTCATGCTGTTCGTGCTGTTGTTGCAATGGCTCTTCACGAAGCCGTTTCGCCCCATGCCGCAGATTGTGCCGTTGAAAGACATTGACTGGGTTGGCTTCCTGTTGTGGGGTGCGCTGTGCTTTCAGATTGCCTGTGTGTTGAACTATGGCGACTGGCTTGACTGGTGGCATTCCCGCTATGTGCGTCTGCTCTGCGGCACGTCGCTCATCACGCTCGCCATCTGTCTGCAACGCATGCTCCACCATCCGCATCCCTATTTCGAACCCGCCATGTGGACCTATCGTCACGTGGTTTCCATCATTCTCCTCATCGGTTTGGTCGAGGCACTCTTTTCGGCGGAGCACGTCTTGGAAACCATTTTCCACGAAGAAATCCTCGGACATCCCGACCACATCACCGAACAGTTCCGCCTGTGGGCGCTGCCCGGAATCTTGGCAGGTTGCCTCTTTTCGCTGGGCTGGTTGAAACTGATGAAGTGGAACGTCTATAAACTCATCGCCGTCGGACTCCTCGTCTTCTCCATTTATGCTGCCGGCTACTATTTCCAAATGGACAGTTCCCTCTCGCTGAAGATGCTGCGTGTGCCGTTGATGTGCCGCGGCTTCTCCTACGCCGTGCTCAGCATTGCCTTCATGTGGAGTCTGCATGAGATAATGTCTTTTCAGCATTTCTTCCAGTCGCTGGCGATTTTCAACGTGTTGCACATGTTTGTCGGCGGACTCATCGGTTCTGCCTTTCATGCCCATGCGCTGAAGATGCTCATGGGAGAGCAGATGGCTCACCTTTCGGCGCGGTTGGATGCGGTGCGCATCTCTCCGATGCTGTTGAGCGACGGGGCGTTCATGGACAGTGTGGTGACGGCAGGACTGGTGCGCAGTTTGAAGGTGCTGTTCGGTTGGACGTTGTTGGGCGCATTGTTCTTTGCGATGCTGATGTTGTTGTGGGACATTCCTTTCGTGCGCCGCCGCATCAAGCAGTTCCGTCCCTGGACACTGGTCGGCGTCTCCGTGCTCAATGGCTATCGTCGTCGCCGCCGTCTCCACCGCATTCGCGTGATGAGGCGGGAGACGATGTCGGTGGCAGTCTCGCGCTGACAGCATTGACGTGGTCAGGATTTGTAGCATTTTAAACAACCTTGTTTTAAACAGCTTTGTTTAAAATGAGAAATAATGCCTATCTTTGCTGCGTAAATCAATGAACAACATCATGAAATGTAACGATGAGGCTCCGTTCGTCTTTGGCGTGAGAGTGGAAGGTGAGACCTTCACCGACCGACGGGAGGAAACAGAAAGACTGAAGATGAACTTCAGATATGGCGTAAACACGATTCTCATTTCTCCGCGTCGTATGGGAAAGACATCTTTGGTGGATAAGGTCTGTTCTTTGGTGGAAGGAACAGATCTCAGAATTGTCCGCTTAGATGCTTTCAGCTTGCGTTCAGAATATGATTTCATCAACTCTTTTGCCACTGCGGTTGTCAAGGCAACGTCCAATCGTTGGGAGGAATGGGTTGAAAATGCGAAAGTGTTTCTGAGCCGTTTTGTCCCGAAGATAAGTTTTGGACAAGACCCTTTGAACGACTTCTCCGTTTCCTTGGAGTATAATGCTTCAAACACGACAACTGAGGATGTGTTATTCTTGCCGGAGAAAATTGCCGAGGCAAAAGGCTATAGAATCGTGGTGTGCATTGATGAGTTTCAGCAGATTGGAGAATTTCAAGACTCTTTGACCTTTCAGAAGAAACTCCGCAGTGTTTGGCAACTGCAGAAGCATGTTTCCTACTGTCTTTATGGAAGCAGAAAGCACATCATGGAAACCATGTTCCAAGATCACAGTTATCCGTTTTATCGTTTCGGTGACATTATATACTTACAGAAAATATCCGAGAAAGATTGGGTCGAATTCATTTGTGCTCGATTTGAAGCCACCGGCAAGCACATATCAGAGGAAATCGCCAAGGAGATTTGCAATTTGACAGACAGGTATTCCTCCTACGTTCAGCAGCTTTCGTGGTTTGTTTGGTTGAAAACAAAAGAGACCGCCACGGAGGAAGACCTAAGATATGCTGTCGTCAAACTGCTCGACTCCTGCGAACCATTGTTCATTCAGCAAACAGAGGATTTGTCATCATTTCAAATGAATTTTCTCAGAGCGATTGTTGAGGGCGTAAACACCGGGTTTACGCAGTCGGCGATACTGAGTCAGTATCATCTCGGCACAGCCGCCAACATCACAAGACTAAAAAAGTCCCTGAACGAAAAAGACCTAATCATGACAGTCGCAGCCAAGCAAATACAAATGTGCGACCCCATCCTCGCGCTGTGGCTGAAAGAAAGAGTGTTCAGATGAGGGGGGAAGAAAGTTGGTTCTATTGACAAACCATGAATCAACTAACAAATATCGGATTGGGCTTGGCTATAGCATTTCAGATTTGCTTCTTTCCTATGCCCTATGGCTATTCTTTCAGTTGAAAATCGAATTAATACGAATGTATGATGAGGATATTTATTCCATTATTATTAGCCGTGTTTTCATTGTCGCCTATTGACGCAAAGGCGCAAGAAAAGGACGAGCGAGGCAACTGGATTGCTGCGGGGCGACAGGTGATTGACTATCTCGTGGATAAACATGTCAATTATGACAGAATCTATGATGCGAGAGATTTCGGTTTGCCCGCTCCCGACTCGCTAAGGTTGAAGACTACAGATGGATTTGGCATCTTTGCCTATGAGATTTGCCCTGAACAGCCCAAGGGTGTGATGATATGCCTTTCGGGGATAGAGAATCCATCGGTTACGGCTTTCTATGGTCATGCTGCAGAGTTCTATAAGGTAGGTGTTGCCACTATCATGCCTGATCTCAGAGGCCATGGCATGAGCGAGGGCAATCGCATCTGCCTCGCTTACGAGGAAACCCGTGATGTGAAGGCAGTGACGGATTATGTCAAGGGCAATGCCAAGTATAAGGATTTACCTGTCATCGTGATGGGCGTGTCTATGGGAGGTGCGGTGGCTATTCGTTCCATTAGTGAGAACAAGGACATTGACGCTCTCGTGTCTTTGTCTGCCTTCTCGAGCCTTGAGGATTTCCTTCAGACCATGCGTGAGGCTGTTATACCCATGATTCCCGCCGACCAACTTAATGGTATTGTGGGAGAAATCGTCCGTGCAAAATATGGCGTTGAATCTTCCGTGAGTAGTCCATTCTATGCTCTTCGGGGTATCAACAACCGTCCAGTGCTCATGATGCACAGCCGTCAGGACAGTCAGGTGCCTTATTCATGTTTTGAAAAACTGAAAACTGAGGCGTCGAAATATACTAATGACATTGATACTATGACGGTGGATGGCGACGAGCATTTCATTTGCAGTGACTTCACCCATCCTGCTGCTGACAAGGAGTATATGCTCAGGCTGATGCGATTTATACGAAAACTGACGGCAAAACACCCTTACATTAAAACAGAAGAAGGAGCGGAGAACTGATTTTGCGTAAACTCATCGCCTATTGCCGTGGATTTCTATCACAAGTTGGTTTTCATGGATACTGATACAGTTCAGGTAACCAACGGAATATGTTATGTGTCTATGTGTAGGATGCAGAAAAACAAGAACACAAATTCCTCACAAAATGATGTAAAGGCATAGCTCCAAATTCGACAGAAGTCCTTCTCCGCGAGTGCCTATTTCCCTCGTCTTATTTATTTTCCCAACGATATTCTTATTATTTTTGTCGCAGAAATTGCGACGTTGTTTGCAGCGTTATGTCGCATAAAGGGCGAGATATATGTATATACACGAAAAAGAAGATTGGACAAATTTCCGTTGGAACGAGTCGCAAGTCTCGCTTCTTCAGGAGGTTGTGTGCCGAAAGCAGGGATTGCTTTATGGCAGGTTAACTTCGCTCGGTTTTGACAGCAAGTTACGGGCAATGGCAGAGAATCTGACGCTTGACGTGGTGTATTCATCAGAGATTGAAGGAATACGCCTTAATGTGGATCAGGTTCGTTCTTCCATTGCCGGAAGACTGGGAATTGAAAACGTGAAATATACTGCACCTTCGCATTATGTAGATTCGGTAGTTGGCGTAATGTTGGAAGCAGTAAAGCACTATGACCAACCCCTCAGCAAGGAGAAACTATGTGCTTGGCAGGCTGCTTTCTTTCCGGCAGGCATTAGCGAAGGACGCCAGATAGAGACAGGGAAATATCGCACCAACGAGGAGCATATTGTCAGTGGAATGTTCGGGCGTGAGAAAATCCATTATATTGCGCCGTCTCCGGACTGTGTGGAAGAGGAAATGCAGAAGTTTCTCACCTGGTTCGATAAGGAGGATTCGGTCAGCAGTGTGATTCGTTCTGCTATTGCTCATTTTTGGTTTGTGAGCATTCATCCCTTTGAGGATGGCAATGGACGGTTGGGGCGCATTCTGTCTGACATGCTTCTAGCACGAGGTGAGAAGAGTGAGTTACGCTTTTACAATGTATCATCTCAGATAAACAAGGATAAGAGCCACTATTACGACATCTTGGAGCGAATGCAGCATGGTGATGGTGACATTACGGAGTGGTTGGTGTGGTATATGCAGAAATTAGTGGATGCACTTGACGAAGCAGAAGCCGTTGTCTCCACCATTCTGAACAAAAGTTTCTTTTGGCTGAAGGCTTCATCTGTGCCAATGTCAGAGCGACAGACACAGATGTTGAATCTTTTCCTTGACGGCTATGAGGCAAAGATTACATCCAAGACATGGGCTTCGCTGGCAAAATGTTCGAAGGACACAGCCATACGCGACATACAGGACCTTGTAGATAAAAACATTCTGATAGAGGACATCCCGGGTGCAAAGCGCCCGAGTTACTCTATCGTGTGTGATGCAGAAAATCTTTCGCCGTTCTTCACAGACGTAAGCATTGCTGAGGAGAATGGTATTCCGTATCTCAAAGCCATATACAAGGGGCGAAAGCCTGTGCATGAAAGGATACTGAAACTTGATGCTGAGCGTTACCTAAAAGGAGACCTGCCTCTCTCTAATCTGCTCCGTAAGTACTGCTCGTATATCACTCAGAACAACTGAGAGTAGTGTTTCGCTCAAGCGGGGCGCTCATCATTTTTCTTTTCATCTTCCTTCCTCTTCTTTCTTTCCTTTCCTCGCCACTCGGTTCATCACCATTGCGACGGTGAACCAAACGGCGGATTGAACCCAGAGGAGGAACCACTCCGGACGCACGTCTTCCAGACGGGCACCCATGTTGTGGAGGGCAACGAAGCCGCGGATGCCGGGGGAGGAGGGGAAGACATAACTCAATGCCTTCCACCACTCGGGCATGGCACTCGCAGGCCAGGAGATGCCGGAGATGAACAGCAAGGGAACGGAGGTGAAGACGATGAAGGGGATGCAAATCTCACGCTCTTTCATCAGTCTGCCGAGGCTGCGAGCAAAGAATACGCACGCTAACAAGTAGGGGAAAAGGAAGAAGGCAAGGTCGCCGGCGCGCTCCAAACAGGGAAGACGGAACAGGCGCGGAACGACGCAGAGGACATAGACAGCGACAGGAACATAAAGCAACAACCACGCCATGCAGCGCATGATTTCTTCTCCCGCTCCGCCGCCGAGCGGGAGATGCTTTTCGCGGGTAGTGCCGCAGCGCATGCCCATGCCCAAAAGGAGGGTTTGCTGGAGCACGAGCATCAGAACGGCGGGGATGAGGAAGGAGGCGAAACCGGCTTGGGGATTGAAAAGCGCGACTTCTTCGTAGTTCACAGGATGCACGGCAAGTTCTTCTTGGCGCGAGTTGAGCGGTCCTTCCATGCGTTGCAGTCGCACCTGAGCGTTGAGGGCAAGGCTGACGTTGGTGTTGGCGGTGAGGAGGGCTTTGTAGTAGAGCATACCGCTGAGGCTGGCGTAGGCGGAGACGCTGACTTGTTCGCCGCGCACGAGTCGGCGGGAGAAATCGCGGGGGATGAGCACGATGCCGTAGGCGTCGCCATGCTTCACTTTTTCTTCCGCTTCTTTCATGTCGGTGCAGCGGGCGACGATGGTCACCTCGGAGGTGGCATCGAGGGAGCGGAGATAACTCCGACTCTCTGCCGTGGCGCAGTCGTCAATGACCACGATGGGTACTTCCTGCACGATTTCTTCATTATATATAAATGTGTAGAGAAGGGGATAGCCCAGTGGTACGAGCAGGCAGAACACGAGGATGCCGCCATCGCGGAAGATGGCGCGTAGTTCGTCGGCAAAAGCATGAAGGAGATGGGACATGGGCAAAGAGTCAAAGAGACAAAGAGTCAAAGGGTCAAAGAGTCAAAGGGTCAAAGAGACAAAGGGAGGAAGAGTCAAAGAGACGAAGAGTCAAAGAGACGAAGAGACGAAGAGTCAAAGAGTCAAAGAGACGAAGGGTAAAAGAGTCAAAAAGACGAAGAGACAAAGAGACAAAGAGTCAAAGAGACGAAGAGTCAAAAGGGCAGTGTAACTCCGTTCTATCCGTCTTATCCGTTCTATCTGTGGTCTTTAGAGGGAGAGTTTGAAGGTTAACCTGCATTATTCATACTCGTTCCTACTGCAAGGCCTAACTGACAGCACCTCAGCGTGGTGCTCGCTCTTCCTCTTTGAAAGTAGGATTTACTACAT
>JBJEAG010000217.1:0-2071 GCA_051868855.1 Alloprevotella sp.
CGCGACATCTGCGAAAAATCCTACGGCAGAGTGAACCGACTCTTTGAACAAGGGGTCATGACGGCTCAAAAACGCGACGAGGCGAAAGCACAACTCGACGCTGCCATCAGCACGGAAGGGGCTGCGAAAGCGCAATATGAACTCGTGCTCCACGGCGCACAGGCTGAAGACAAAGATGCCGCCGGGGCACAGGCGAACCGTGCCCGCGGAGCGGTGAACGAGGTGCGCTCCTATCTCCAAGAAACGGTGCTCCGCGCCCCCCACGCCGGAGAAGTCTCCGAAATCTTTCCCGAAACGGGCGAACTCGTCGGCACCGGCGCTCCGGTCATGACCATCTCCGACATGACCGAACCGTGGGTGGCGTTCCACGTGCGGGAGGACCTGCTGAAAGGGATGGAGGTGAACAGCAAAGTACGCGCCGTAATCCCGGCTCTAGGCGACAAGGAGGTGGAACTGAAGGTGAGACAGATTCGCGACATGGGCTCCTACTCTGTCTGGAAAGCGTCGAAAACGACAGGGCAATTTGACCGCCGAACCTTCGAGGTGAAAGCAGACTTCCTCAGCCCCGTCAAAGGCCTCCGCGCCGGAATGAGCGTCCTGCTGCTGCAATGACGCGACCACAACGGTGGCTCGTTGGGGCGTAAGCCGCTTGACGCTCGTCGGGGCGTGAGCCGTTTGACGCTCGTCGGGGCGTGAGCCACGCCCCTTGCCGCTTGGCGCTCCCCGGCGTGTTTGCATCCGCCCTTCTCTCGTTTTCACCCTCGGCATCCGCCCTTCTCTCTGCTTGAAGCGCGTGCCGCGCTTCAAGCAACGGCGACCGTCTGCGGCGGATTTTACTTGAAATTTGAAACATGAAACCACTCAGACAAGGCTTTTGGAAAGTGTTTGCGACGGAGATGAAGCAACTGCTCCGCCGCCCCCTCTTTCTGTGTTGCACCGTGGTCTTCCCCCTCTTCTGCTGTTTCTTTTTCACCACGCTGATGAAGGAAGGACTGCCCGAGCAACTGCCGCTGGGCATCGTGGACGAAGACCACAGCAGCACCTCACGCAGCATCATCCGTAATCTTCAGTCCTTCCAAATGCCCCACGCGCTGCCCACCTACGCCAACGCGACCGAGGCACGACGGGACATGCAACGCGGGAACATCTACGGCTACTATTTCATACCCAAAGGCACAGACCACGATGTCACCTCGCAGCGAATGCCCACCGTTTCGTTCTACACGAGTTATGCCTATCTCGTGGCGGGTTCCCTGCTCTATCGCGACATGCGCACCCTCTCGGAACTGGTTTCCGGTGCGGCGGCACGCTCCGTGCTCTATGCCCGCGGCGCCACCGAACGGCAGGCGATGGCATATCTCCAACCCGTGGTCATCGACATGCACGCCGTGGGGAACCCGTGGTTGAACTATAGCGTCTATCTCACCAACATCATCGTGCCCGGCATCCTCGGACTCTTCATCTTCATGGTGACCGTCTTCAGTCTCGGGCAGGAAATCAAACGAGGCACGGCGGATGCACTGCTCGCTCGTGCGGGGGACAGCACGTGGCGCACCGTGGTCGGTAAACTCTTCGCGCAACATCTTCTTTTCCTCCTGGCGGGCTGCATCATCGTGGTTTGGTTCTATGCCTTTCTGCGCTTCCCCTGCTCCGGCGGTGTCCTACCGCTGTGGGGCATGATGTGGTTGTTCATCCTCGCCTGCCAAGGACTCGGCGTCTTCATGTTCGCCATGCTCCCCACCCTGCGGCTTGGACTTTCCTTTGCCTCGCTTTGGGGCGTCATCTCCTTCAGCATCTGCGGCATGTCGTTTCCCGTCATGTCCATGCACCCCATCCTGCAATCGGCGGCGTGGCTCTTCCCCCTGCGCCACTACTACATGCTCTATGTGAACTCCGCCCTTCACGGCGGCTGCCTCGCCTCCGCCTTCCCCCACCTCGCCGCCCTCCTCGTCATGGCATCCCTCCCCCTGATTTTCCTGCCGAGACTGCGCACCATCCTCACCACCTACCGCTACCTCCCCTAACCTGCATTATTCACACTGTTCCGTCACGAAAGGTCTAAATGGCAGTG
>JBJEAG010000218.1:0-9791 GCA_051868855.1 Alloprevotella sp.
TCAGTACACTCCCTGCGCCCTCATCCTCAGCGCCTTGCATCTTAACCATTCTGACGCACCTTCGAGGGTGTTATCAAAATCCGTATTTTGCTCGGCGGCTCAATCCTTCTTGGCGGCTTCTTTCTTCACCTTGAGCACTTCCACTTTGAAGATGAGGGTGGAGAATCCGGGAATCTTCTCGCCCTGTCCGCGCTCACCGTAGGCGAGTTCGTAGGGGATGTAGAGATTCCAAACGGAGCCCTCAGGCATCATCTTCAGTGCTTCGCGCCAGCCCTTGATGACCTGGTCGGGGCGGAAGGTGGAGGGTTTGTTGCGCTTGTAGGAGGAGTCGAAGACGGTACCGTCGATGAGGGAACCTTCATAGTGCACCTCCACTTCGGTGCTGTCGTCAGCCACGGGACCGGTGCCTTCGGTGAGGACGCGATACTGCAGACCGTCTGCGAGTCTCATCACACCTTTGAGTTTGGCGTTCTGAGCGAGCCACTCGATGTTTTTCTTCTTATAAAGTTCCTGCTGATACTTTATCTGATTCTCCACGACCTTCATGGCGCTGTCGGCGGTCATGGTGCAGGGCTCGCCGAGGACAGCTTTGGCAAGAGCTGCCTGGAAGGCGTTGATATCGACGTAGGCGGAGTCCATGCTGCCGACTGCCTGCTTGTTGAAGTAGGGGAGGTTCTGGCGGTTGATTTGCGCGATGCGGAGACCTGCGGCGTAGGCAAGTGCCTTGGCACGTTCTTCATCGGAAATCTCTGCCGTCATGCCCTTCACTGCTTCTGCGAGGTGGGAAGCGTCGATGTTTTCGCGGCCGGTGAGATATTGTTTGAGGGATTCGCTCTGGGCGATGCCGAGGGCTTCGGAGAAGGTTTTGCCATCCACGGGTTTGATGGAAGGTGCGGCAGGCACTTCGATGGCGGCAGTGGCAGTCTTTGCCTTTGTCTTCTTTGCTTTCTTCTGTGCGCCGGCAGGCAGACAAACGACTGCTGCCAGGGCGAGAACGAAAAAGAGTTTGAGTTTCATGATTCAGAGATTGAAATGGGAATCACTTTTATTTTACGATTTTGACCAGAGTGATTTTGAAGGTCAGGGCAGAGTAGGGAGGAATGGGACCGGTTCCCTGTTCGCCGTAAGCGAGGTCGTAGGGGATGTAGATTTCCCAAGTGGCGCCGACGGGCATTTGGGGAAGTGCAATCTTCCATCCTTCAATCACGTTCTTGAGGCTGAGTGTTGCCACGCCGTTGGGTTGGTTGGCAGAGGTGTCGAAGACCTGACCGCCGGAGAGCAGTCCTTCATACTTCACCACTACGCTGTCGTTGGCAGTGGCACGTTCGGTGGAGTTGGAGTTCTCGATGACTTTGTAGAGCACGCCCTTATCGAGTTTCTGCACGCCTGCTTCTTTTTCTTTGGCAGCCATGAACTCAGCGGAGGCAGACTGCTGCTTTTTGTAGATGTAGGACATGATGTGCTTGTTGGCTTCTTCGCGGTCCACGAGTTTGCCGTCGATTTTGAGGGCGGTCTTGTTTTTGACGAGCGCAGTGTAGCCGGAGATGAAGTTCTTCATGTTGACTTTCTTGGTGCTGTCTCCGGAGAAGATTTGGCTTTCGAGTTGCGGCATTTGCATCTTGTTCTGGAGACCTTGCATGACGCCGATGTAGTATGCCATCTTCTTCTTGTTGTCGCCGACTTTCATTCCTTCGCTGAATCCTTTGAGGAATTCGTCCACGTAGGCGGAGTCGCTTCCGGCTTGGGTGAGGTAGCCGACGAGTTGTTCGCCGGGAGACATGGCGATACCGAGTTCGTAGCTGACGGTGTCGATTTCAGACTTCAAGTTTGCTTTGGGAGTTCCGTTGTGGCAGGAGCTCAGCAGGGCGGTGGCGGCAATGATTGCCGCAAAAATTGATTTTTTCATTATTGTTTTGGTTTTAATTGTTTCGTGTGGGAAGCGCGGCGAGAAGCGATATATACCTTATTATATATGCCTTATTATATATGCCGATGCCGCGTATATATACCTTATTATATATAAGACTTAGAGCACCTCGATGAGTTCGACGTCGAAGATGAGGGCAGCGTAGGGCGGGATGCTCTGTCCGGCGCCGCGTGTGCCGTAGGCGAGTTGGTAGGGAATGAAGAAGCGGAACTTGGCGCCTTCGCCCATGAGTTGCACGCCTTCGGTCCATCCGGCAATCACGCCGTTGAGGGGGAAGACGGCGGGTTCGCCGCGGCGGTAGCTGCTGTCGAAGACGGTGCCGTCGATAAGTGTGCCTTCGTAGTGGCATTTCACCCGGTCCGTGGCTTTGGGCTGCTTGCCCTTTCCTTCGGTCAGCACTTTGTATTGCAGTCCGCTGGGGAGCACGACCACGCCTTCTTTTCCGGCGTTCTCTTTGAGAAAGTTCTCTCCCGCAGTGCGCACAGCCTCCCCGGCGCGCGCTTCTTTTTCCTGCATGAATTCGCTGACAAGTTTGTTGGCTTCGGCACCGGCCATTTCTGGTGCGTTTCCTTTGATCACGTCTTCCACTGCTTTGGCAAAGCGTTCGTTGCTAAGGTCGGCAACGCCCATGTTCTTCAGATTCTGTCCGATGATCATGCCAAGTGCATAACTGAGTTTTTCCATGTATGTGTTGTTTGATGATATTTCTGTGCGAGGCTTCGCGAGGTGATTGAATGTGCGTAGTGAGGGTGTTAAGGGATTAACAGTTTGCAAAAGTACAAAAAAATCCGCAAGGGGTCTGAGATTCACGGATTTTCTGCAAAAGAGGACAAAGTTCGTGTCGTGCAGCCTCGCCGACGCTCAGAGAATCGCGCTCAAGTCAACGTCCGGAATCTCGGGCTTTGCGATTCGATCTTGGATGAGAAAACCCATGTAGAGAGGGATGGTCAGCGTCTCGCCCTCGCGTCCGACGTTGTATTGTCCAAGTTTGATGGCATGGTTCACGTGATAGACGTTTTTGTTCTTCAACACCGTGTTCAGACTTTTTGCTTTTCCTCCCTTCGCTTTTATTTCCAAAATGACGCATTCGCCGCGCAGTCTCATCAAGAAGTCCAACTCCAATCCGCTGTCTTTGTGGAAATAGAAAAGTTTCTGTCCGGACTTGCAGAGGAAGTCTGCCATCAGATTTTCAAAGATGGCGCCTTTGTAGGCAAGCAGGTTGCCTTGCAGAATGTCTGCCTGCGTGCCGTAGTCCAGCATTGCCATCAGGATGCCGATGTCGGCGGTGTAGAGTTTGAAGCAGTCTTGCAGTGCGTTCCCCTCCAAAGGCAGTTCCGTGATGCGAGTGTTGTAGCAGCGTCGCACAATGCCTGCGTCTTCCAGCCATTGGATGCAACCCACATATTTTGCGGCTCTGCCTCCTTTCCGAACCAAGGAGAATTGGAACTTCTTGTTTTCCTTCGCCAGTTGTTTCGGGATGGATTCGAAGCATTCGCGAATGTGAGACTTGTCGGCATCGTCCGCATATTTCACCATGTCTTCCTCGTAGCCCGCCAACAGGTTCCGTTGCGTTTTATAGACAAGTTCAATGTTCTTTGTACGCAGAAAACAGTTCACGACTTCCGGCAGTCCTCCGACAATGACGTAGCGCAGAAGCAGGTCGTTCATGACTTTGTGGATGCCCTCCGGAACCGGCATCTCTTTTTCATAACAAGAACGGAGCACTTGAATCACTGTCTCGCTGATTCCGTTTGCCCACAGGAATTCTTCGAAGTCAAGAGGATACATCTCCACAATGGTCTCGTAGCCCACAGGCACAGAATCCTGTCCTTCCGTCTCTGTGTGCTTGCCATAGCCTTTGACTCCCAAGAGCGAGCCGGTGGCAATCACGTCGAAGCGACCGTCAATTTGGAAGGACTTCAATGCCGTCCGTGCTTCCTTGCATTCTTGAATCTCGTCCAGGATGAGACAGGTCTTGCCTTCCACGAAACGAGTTCCCGGAATCAGTGCCGAGAGATTGACGATGATGGTATTGACGTCTATGTTGCCGATGAACGCTGCTTTCTTGTCGGGTTCAAGAATGAAGTTCACATAGACCACGCTCTCGTAGTTTTCCTTCGCAAATTTCTGCACAATAAAGGTCTTTCCGCACTGCCGGATTCCCTTCACGACGAGCGGTTTTCGGTTTTCTGTGTGCTTCCACTGACTTAAAATGCTCTCAATCTTTCTTTTAAGCATGCTTCTTTCTGTTTTGTTTGCGGCAAAAATACATTTTTTCAAGGGAATAATTCGTTTCCGCGACACTTTTTCAAGGGAATCATGGGCACTTCGCGACACTTTTTCAAGGGAATAATTTGTTTCTGCGACACTTTTTCAAGGGAATAATTCGTTTCCGCGACACTTTTTCAAGGGAAAGGCGGGAGCATGATGACAAGGCAACGCACGTCCAGCGTGTCTTGGCGCCGTTTTCGTCTGTCTCCGTTTTGCAAGCATTTGGCAAGTGTTTTGCAAGCATTTTGCAAGCGTTTTGCAACCCCGTTTGACACGTGCCAAGCCCTGCCAAAAAGTAGTACACGCTGTTTCTCGTTGTCAAAGTTGCCATCAAATGTTGGAAAAACGGACAAAAAGCCTGCTTTTTATGTTGGAAAAACGGACAAAAAGCCTGCTTTTTATGTTGGAAAAACGGACAAAACACCCTACTTTTGCATTGGAAAAACGGACAAAACTGCCGCTTTTCATATTGGAAAAACGGACAAGGTATGCTTAAAAGAAAGATTACAAAGAAGTTACAAGACTTCTACGAACAAACAGAAAAAGCGCTGCTTCTGACCGGAGCGCGACAAATCGGGAAATCCTTCTCGATTCGACATTTTGGGCAGACTCACTTTCCTCATTTCGTGGAAATCAATTTCATCGAGCAACCCGATGCACGCCGGATATTTGCGAATGCTGCCAACGCGCAGGACATTCTGATGCGTCTTTCCACGTTCGTTTCTGAACCGTTGGTGAAAGGGGAGACGTTGGTGTTTTTTGACGAGATTCAAGAATGTCCGGAAGCCTTGACGGCTGTCAAATTCCTTGTGGAGGAAGGAAGTTACCGCTACGTTATGAGTGGTTCTCTGCTTGGCGTTGAGATGAAGGACTTGCGCTCTGCACCGGTCGGGTTCATTGACATTTGGGAAATGTTCCCTCTTGACCTCGAAGAGTTCTTTGACGCTGTGGGAGTTTCGGAAGCAGTTCTTTCCCATCTTCGCCAAGCTTGGGAGGAACGAACTCCCGTGGACGAGGTGGTGCATCAGAAGTTGATGTCCGTCTTCCGCCTTTATTTGATTGTGGGGGGAATGCCCGCCGTCGTGCAGAAATATTTAGAAACGAACAATCTTCAGTTGGTCATGGAGGAGCAACGTGCCATCCTGCGCCTCTACGAGGTAGATATTGCAAAGTATGACCCCGACAACAAGCTTTACATTCGCGAGATATTCAAACTGATTCCCTCGGAACTGAATGCCAAGAACAAACGTTTCATCTTGAAGAATCTGAACGAGCATCTGAAGTTCTCGCGTCACGAAAACAGTTTCGTCTGGCTGAAGGATGCGGGCGTAGCTCTCCCGACTTTCTGTGTGGAAGAACCGAAAGCGCCGCTGGTGCTCTCACGTTCCAGAAACTTGTTCAAGCTTTTCCAAAACGACGTGGGACTGCTTGCCGCCTCCTATGCCGACGGGATTCAAATGCGCATCATCAACGATGACCCTGACATCAACTTTGGTGCAATCTATGAGAACTTCGTCGCCCAAGAACTGCGCAGCCATGGTTTCGACCTATACTATTTCAACAGCAAGAAGCAGGGAGAGGTGGACTTCATGGTCGAGAAATCCGGCAAGGTTCTTCCCGTGGAGGTGAAATCGGGAAAGGCTTATCAGCGACACAACGCACTTTCAAACATCTTGGCTGATGAGACCTACGGCATCGCCGAGGCGCTGGTGCTTTCCGGAGCAAACGTCAATGTGGTCGGGAAAATCACATACGCTCCAATTTACATGCTGCAGTTCTTGAAAAAAGAAGAGCCTGCCCCAACTTACTATAAAGTAGATCTCCCTTAAATATTTATACGTCACTGTCTTCACCTCTCCTCCAGCACCTCGCCGCGGGCGTTGAGGACTCGGACGCTGAATTGACTGCCACGCTTCTGCAACACAGTGAGCGTGGCAGTTTCCATGCTCGGACCGCCGCCCACGAGGACGGGGTAGGGGTTGGCGACGCTGCCAACGGGATAGTAGCGGAAGTGGTGAGTATGGGCGTTGAGCGAAAGGTCGATGCCGGCTTTCGCCAGTTCCGACAGCCAAAGTTCGCGGCAAGGGAGACTCATGTCGGGTCCGACGAAGTCTGCCGTTTCGTGCCACAACGGGATGTGATGAACGAGGATGCGCCGCGCGGCTTTCTTGAAAGCTTTGCTGCGGGTCTCCCGCTTCAGAAAATCTTGCTGTGCACGGCGAAAGGCGGAGAAGTCGTTCAGACCGTAATAGACCCACGTCGAGTCGGGCTTGTCTTCTCCGCAGTCGAGCATCACGAAGCGCGTGTCGCCCCAGGAGAAGGCGTGATAGGTGTGACCGCCCGCCCACTCAAAGAGACTGAGCATGCCGGAGGAATAGGCGTTGCGAATCTCGTGGTTGCCGCGCAAGAAGATGCAGGGGACGGATGAGGCACGGAAGGCGGTGGCAAGGCGATGCCACATTCGGAGCGCGTGGCTGCGGTCGGCAGGTTCGGAGAGGCAGTCGCCGTTGAAGATGACGAAGTCGTGGGGTATGCTGTCGGCGAGTCGCGCCAGGGCGTCAATCACGTCGGGCACGCCGTGGAGGTCGTTCAGAACGAGCGCGGTGAAGCGGGTGACGGTGTCGGCGGGCAGCGTGAAGCGGAAGAAGGGCGTGCGCTCCGTGCGTCCGAAGGTTTTGTGGTAGGCGCGGTTCTCGGTGATTTCGGTGGCGCAGACTCTGTAGTAATAGGTTTTTCCGGGCTGCAGTCCTTCCAGTCTCACGCGATGTTCGACGTCGTGAACCACCTCCTGTCCGTCGGCGAGTTGCCGGAACGCGGTGGTGTGGAGGCTGTCTTCGCCGACTTCCACGAAGGAGTGGACGCTCGCGCCCTCCGCGTTTTGATACATCACCGTCGCGCCTTCCGGCGTGACGTTTTGCAAATAGGGATTGCCGACCAACAAGCGTTCGTTCTGCTGCGCCGAGAGCGGCAGGCAGCAAAGGGTAAAGACGGGGAGAAGAATGGATTTCACGGTTTTCAGAGTTTCTGGGTTTCAGCTTTCAGAGGCGTTTCGTGCCGTTTCAGGTTTTATGGTTTCAGCGCGGCGATTAAAAGTTTTCTTCGAAGTCCTCCACTGTTTTCTTCACGGCGTCGTCGTGTCCGGTCAGTGCGGCAAAGGGCGCGAACTGCGCGGCGCGGTCTGCTTCCGGCATTTGCGGATGCGTTTTCGAGACGGGGTGCGGGAGGTCAATGATGTCGTCATAGTTGTCCCGCGCATCAACGATGGGTTCTTTCAAGACTTTCACGACGTATATATATAATAAGGTGTAGAGGCGTATATATATAATAAGGTATAGGGCAGAGCGAGGGATGCGCGTTTCGCTTCACGCTTTGTGTCCGCCGATTTGTTGGTTTCGTTCTCTGGCGGTGGCACCTTCTCGGAAACTGACACCTTTCAGAATGGCGTTTTTGCCGAAGCGTTTTTTCAGTGCGAGCACGGTTTTCTGCATTTTCCGCTCCTTCTCGAGCGATTTCTTTTTCTGCTGTTCGCGGCGTCGCAACTCTTCGTAGTCGGTGAAGAGGTCGAGTTGCACGGGCAGTTTCTTTTTCTCCGCGTTCTCGTCCATCAAGTGAGCCACGGTGAGGTTCACGCGCCGGATGAGCAGGTCGGGATTGACGAGGCGGCGGAAGAGTTTCACGACGGCTTCGGTGATGATTCTGGACGATGAGGTGTGCTCTTCGAGCGTCACCCGTCCGCCGGCGTGTTTCGGCGTTTTGCGTCCGTAGCGGTCGGTCGTGACTTCCCCGTCGTAGTCCGGGTGGAGCGTCAGGCTCTGCGTGTCATAGCCCACATAAAGTACCAGGTGGTTTGTCGTCAATCCTTTGTCCAAGAGGTCGAGCGCCAGCCCGTCCGCCATTTCCATGAGCACGACGAGTGCTTTTTCGGGCGTATAGGGGCAGGTGAGCACTTGTCCGCTGCTGAGCGAGTGGGTTCGGGGGCGGTATGCCTTCACTGCCGCCATCGAGCACGGTTCCCAACCCCAGGCGTGGTCGATGAGGAGTTCGGCGTTCACTCCGAAGAGGCGGTAGAACAGTTCTTCGTTCAGCAGCGAGCAGCGTGCAATCTTGCCCATCGTGTCCAAACCGAAGGCGGCGAGGCGGTCGGCGATGCCGTGGCCTATGCGCCAGAAATCCGTCAGCGGACGGTGGTTCCACAGCAGGCGTCGGTAGCTCATTTCGTCGAGTTCGGCGATGCGCACGCCGTCTTCGTCTGCCGGGAGATGTTTGGCGACGATGTCCATGGCGACTTTGGCGAGGTAGAGGTTCGTGCCTATGCCGGCGGTGGCTGTGATGCCCGTGGTTTTGAGCACGTCTCGGACGATGGTCATCGCGAGTTCGTGTGCCGTCATTTTGTAAGTTCCCAAATAGTTGGTGACATCCATGAAAACCTCGTCGATGCTATAGACGTGTATGTCTTCGGCGGAGACATATTTCAGATAGACGCGATAGATGCGGGTGCTGTAGTCAATGTAGAACGCCATGCGCGGCATGGCGCGAATGTAGTCTATTTCCAAATCCGGTCGTTCTCGGAGTTCCGTGTCGTCCCATGATTTGCCCGTGAAGCGTTGTCCTCCGCGCCGACTTCGCCGCAGGGCGTTCACCTCCTTCATTCGCTGCACGACTTCAAACAGACGGGCGCGTCCGCCGATGCCATACGCCTTCAGCGACGGCGAGACTGCCAAACAGATGGTTTTCTCCGTACGACTCTCGTCTGCCACGACAAGGTTGGTGGTGAGCGGGTCCAGTCCGCGCTCCACGCACTCCACGCTGGCGTAGAAGGACTTGAGGTCTATGGCGATGTAGGTTCGAGGTTTCTTCATCGTGAGGAAGGTTCTGAGAATTTCGGAGGGGGCGTGCCCACATCAGTGGCGGCGCGTCAGTTTCAGTCCGAGCCAATGGGCAAAACGAAGGTTGAGACCGACGAACGCTGCTCCGGCGACGGCGAGCGCGAGCATTTCCAAAGGCGACATGACGAGCGACATGCAGAAGAGTCCGTAGGCAGAAAAGGGCAGCAACAGCAGAGACGTGACGAGTCCGGGGACATATCCCCTCACCGCCACAGCCTGCGCGAGATGCAGGAGAAGGTGCAGGGAAAACGCGAGGAAGAGGGCAGCCCAGAGTTCCAAGGCGAAGGGGGCGTCGGCAAGCACGCAGGCGGTGGCGCAGAGCAACACGGCGAACTCCTCCAGCGCGGCGAGCGCAAAGGCTTTCGTGTCGAGCCGTTGCAGGTGGCAGAGCAGTGGGCGGAATCGCGGAAAACGTTCCTGCAGTTCCTCGCCGTGTTTCACCATCCAGCGGTGTTGCACGGCAACTTCTTCGGCGTCGTGGAGCAGGAAGGCGACGGGAAGCGGAAGGACGAGGATCAGAACGGAGAGGGGACTCATGGGCGTTGGCTTTGGCGCTTCGCGCAGTTTCAAGTTTCAGGTTTCAAGTTTCAAGGCAATGGCTTGCCCGCCGCTTGCGCGACGGGAACGGGGGTCTCAGCAGCCTGTGCCGTCGAGATTGCAGGCGGCACCGTCTGCCACGGCGTCCGGTGCGGCGTCATTTGTTGGAA